>JBBSAR010000287.1:0-5991 GCA_038252125.1 Desulfatiglandales bacterium | reverse complement strand
GAAAATCTGGATCGGCAGAATCATTCCTGTGCGACCTGGCTCAAGAGCCGCCGGTTGACGGTAACCGCAGGGATGGATTCGCCTGAGGAAATGATACGATACCTGGGAGAATTCGCGACCAGAACCCCTAAATTCAGATTGCTGGGCGATATGATTTGGACCGTTCGAAAAGGCTGGGACCTTGCGGCTTTGAACACACTCGAGCGAGTGTCGAACTCCATGCCTCCCATAGGAAACGGGCTCTTGCTCTGCCAGTACAGCCTGGAAGATTTCTCCGGCCAACAAGTCATGATGGCCTCCGAGTTGCACCCGCACACGATTTATAAAGAGAGATTGGAGAAAAGCCCCTATTATACCCGCATAGGTTAAAGAACAGAAGAATTTGTTGGAAAATTGGGACTCTCTTACCCCGTTGTCTATGGCATGGATATGGAAACGACCTGCGTGAAGACGGGTGCTTTTTATGAAAAGGAGAGGAAATTTATCCAGCCAGCGGGCTTTCTGATCCGTCCGGACAAAACTATTGAGGTTGCCGTTTACAGTTCAGGTCCCATAGGACGTTTCGTTTCGCGGGATGTCTTGGGCCTTGTTAGATTCTACAAAAGCCGGGCGCGGAAATAGGGTTTCCCGGTGAGACATCAGAAAAGAAATGGAATCGGCTGAGATTCGATATGTTCGGACTTTTTGCCACAAAGGGATTCAAGGACTATGTCAAGGCGGCACGGCAAGTGCTGAAAACGAACTGGACGGGGGGGGGACACCAGGCCTTCCGCGTCCTGGTTGATGCTATGACTGCATATTTCAAAGAACAGGAGGCTTATCATGGAAACGTACTACAAACCGGAAGATTTACTCAAATTCCCCGACATTGGTCAGCAGGCTCCAGAGTTGGCGCAGAAGTTCTTTGACTATTACAATGCGGTGTTCGCCGAAGGCGCCCTCACTGAAAGGGAAAAATCGCTGATTGCGCTTGCGGTCGCTCATGCCGTTCAATGCCCTTACTGCATTGATGCTTTCACCCGGGGATGTCTCGAGAAAGGATCCAACCTGGAGGAAATGACGGAGGCGGTCCACGTTGTAACAGCCATCAGGGGAGGCGCATCCCTGGTACACGGCGTGCAAATGCGCAATATTGCACAAAAAATCTCCATGTAAAGGAGGTCACGGGCCATGAATAGTGACGGTGCTTTGCAGGAAATCAGTTTGCCCGAAGGAGCTCTGGAGCCTTTCCGTCAAACCCTGCTCAAGCATGACCTCAAGCTCGAGCGGCAGAAGACCACTATCCTTCAGGTCAATGTGGGTCTCCTGTGCAATCAGACCTGTCGCCACTGCCATTTGAACGCAGGACCCGGCCGAAAAGAGAATATGGACGCCAAAACGGCGGACCTCGTCATCGCCTACGCCGAAAAGGGCGGTTTCGAGGTCATCGATATTACCGGCGGGGCTCCTGAGCTGAATCCGAATATCGTCAAACTCGTCAAAGGACTCTCCCATCATGCGCCAAGGCTCATGTTCCGTTCCAACTTGAGTGCCTTAAACGATGGGAAGAGAGATCACTTAATGGATTTATTACAGGAAAAAAGAGCGGTCATCGTTGCCTCTTTCCCCTCTCTTAACGAAGCACAGACTGACTCTCAGAGAGGAGATGGTATTTTCCGGAAAAGCATCGACGCCCTCCGGAAGCTCAATAGCATGGGCTATGGGCATGGTGAAACAGGCCTGGGGCTGGATCTTGTATGCAATCCCACCGGAGCATTTTTACCTGCGCCTCAGGACCAGTCGGCAAAGAGATTTCGTGAAGTGCTGATGAAAAAATGGGGTATTGTTTTCAACAAGCTCTATGCTTTTGCCAATGTGCCTTTGGGGCGATTCCGCAACTGGCTTGAAGAAAAGGAGAATCTTGAATCCTATCTGGGACGACTTGAATCCAGCTTCAATCCCTGTGCGGTTGACGGGCTCATGTGCAGAACCCAGGTTTCCGTTTCATGGGACGGAACCCTCTACGACTGCGATTTCAATCTGGCCAGAGGACTTTACATGGGAAAAAGGAAGACGCATGTATCCGAACCGGATGGCCCGCCGCCCTCAGGGAGTCCCATTGCCGTCGCGGACCATTGTTATACATGCACGGCAGGAGCAGGTTTTACCTGAGGAGGCGCGATCAGTGCCTGATTTCAGGCTTAGAGGAGAAAATGGTTGAATAAAAAAGGTTTCACAGGGACCCATCCAGCTCTGCTGCAACGTCATGCTTGCACACGCGACATTTCCGTGAACCTCTGAAGAGTGGTTCTCCGCAGGAAGGGCAGTGATACCGTTCACATTCAGCCCGTGCCCATTCCACGCTCCCCTTTTCGTCGCCATGCCGGGCAACCTTGTCCCGCCACAGGGGAATGGACTTCTTGATAACCCGTACGCCCGTCGCGTAACCAAAGTTTTCGATGAGCCCGCACGGCCATTCATTGCATTGGTGACAGGAGTAGTAGCCTTTGGACTTTACGCAGCTCCTGATTTTGCACTCTTGACAATACCCATAAAGCTTTTTGGGCGGATCGGATTGCATGCACCCACAGCATTCCGTTTCTTCAGGCTTTGTCCCGTAAACGCCGCCCATCACCGCCTTAAGCTTTTCATTTTTGTCTCTGGTTGCAATGTAGATTCCACACGCACCGCAATAAAGGCCGCATGGCGCCATTAAATCCTTGTTTTGGATCTCTTCTTCAGTCCATCCTTTCATGATTTCGTCTCCTTGTTTTTAAGATGGAATACCCTTTTCTTTACTCTGACGGTCCGTGCAGGGGAATTGTGACGGATTTTTCTTTTAGAGGACCACAAAGGAGGAGGAATGGGGGGAATGGGGTAATGCCGTCGCCTGGCACGTTGAGTTATTTCTTTAATGTCTGTATCTTTTATGCAGCCTAAATTGCTTCCATTTCAATAATCGGGTGAGCCTTCAATTTTAACAACGTCATCACCACCATTCCCTTCGTCCCCATTACCTTTACTGCTCGCTCAGATATTTATTAACCAGTATGAGCGAGGAATCATCGGGGTCGGCAGTTACTTCAAAACCCAAACCTTTGACGAAGTGAAGCATATCCGAGTTATTTTTGAGTACGGACCCATGGATTCGTTTTATCCCGCGCGATTTAGCATGACTTATTAGCGCTTGCATTAGTTTCTCCCCAAGACCACGTTCTTGCCACTCATCAGCAACGACAACCGCAAACTCGCAGCCATTGCCATCCGGATCGATCGCGAATCGTGCAACGCCGACTTCTTCTTCATCCTTTTCTCCGTTGTATAAAACGATCAGGGCTTCTTCGTTGAGCGGATCGGGATTCGTAAACGTCTTCAGATCTTTCTCATTCAGTTCTTTGATGGTGCCGTGAAAGCGCATGTAGCGAGACTGGGCTGAAAGTTTGCGAACGAATGTTTGTTCCATGACAGCATCGCCAGGCGTTATATGGCGAAGTGTTAACTTTTTTCCATCATCAAGAGTCCAAGTTTCTGTGTCATCTGCCATAATCTAATCCTCAACCCCGGAAAGAATAAACCGATAGGAGCTTATTGCTGCCTTGGCCTTAATGAACCATTTAGATATTTATGAATAATACTTGAAACAGGCAAATTGACGTCCCCTAATCGTCCCACATATTTCCGTCAAGGCAGCAATGACAACCAGTGATCTGCGCTGATGATCAATATTTTCGAGTTGTTATTGGAGACAAGTTTGCAGATGCCGGGCCTGTTGACAAGCTGAACACCCGGGACATTAAGCGTCTTCTGGAACTTCAGGAGGCTCTTGGCGGGATCAGCATCGGCCAGTTTGGTTTCAACCAAGAGCAGCGGTTTTTGATTCTCGGCAATCAGGAAGTCAACTTCCTCTTTCTCTCTATTTCTCAAATAGTGCAGTGAGAAATGACCGAGGCCGGAATCATTCCAGTTGGAAATAGCCCGAAAAAGCTCCAGGGCGACCATGTTTTCGAATTTGCCCGCCCGGGAATCAATTCCTGCATAATCAAAGAGATAAAGCTTTTTTTCCTTGGTTATGGCCCTGGATATTTTTCGGGCCCACGGCGCGATTCTGAGGACCATGAAAAACGTTTCGAACAGGTCGATCCAGTTCCGGACGCTGTCAAACGACACGCCGATGTCTCTCGAAAGAGCAGCCATGGAAAGCGGACTGCCGACCCTGGACGGCAGCAGGGAAAAAAGGGTTTCCGTGTCTTCGATGTTGCGAACGGATGTGAGGTCCCGAATGTCTTCTCTTAACAGTTGTTTTCGATAGGTGTTTGACCAGATTCGGTAGAATTCAACGGTTCCATCAAGGTAGGGATCCGGAAACCCGGTGCACTGATCCAATCTATGCCATAGGGTCTGGGTGTCATTGGGCGCGGGACGAACCTCAATGGGATTTGACATGAATTGTTCAAATGCGATCCGGTTCCCCGCAAGCTCTGCCAGGGTAAATGGCCAAAGGTAGAACAGAAGGTACCTTCCAGCCAATGAATCCCCCCCTTTTTGATACATATCCAACCGTCCGCTGCCGGATACGATAAATTTGTAGTTGCCTTTATCGCGGTCGTACACGCTCTTGAGGTAGTTTTTCCAGTCTGAATATTTGTGCAACTCGTCAAATATGATTAGCGGCTGTGAGCTGTCTTTCCGATGCACTGCCTCATAAAACGAGGGGTTTTCGATCAGCTTGCGCTTTTCGTCAATAATATCCCAGTTGAAGTAGAGGGAATTGGTGAAATTTTTGGCTAAGAGCTGCGTGAAAATGGTTTTCCCCGCCTGCCTTGGACCAGCGATGAAGACCATCTGTTTATGAGGGGAAAGCCTTTCCCAGATATGCTCATATGGAATCCGTTTTATCTGCATATTCGACTTTATACGGCTCTAACCGATTATTGTCAAGACTATATTCGATTGCATCCGAATATTGTCGAAAAAATTAACATAAAAAGGGGACCACCTGATTTAATTGATGCCAAAGAAGGCTCGTCTTATTATACCCCATATTTTCCATTATGCATTCAGCGGGGAAACAACCGCCTGGACGTATTCAAGGATAAAGATGATCGGTATTATTATCTCGGGTGGGCCGGGAAATTGGCGGAGCAAAGGGAATAGATCAGGTGTGCTTTCTTTTGTACATTAGACGGTTGCCGGCGATGTGTAATACCGCTATCTTAGCATCATACCCAGTATCTATGGAGAAGTCTGCAATGAGTAGCCGGCTCGTATATTCAACCGAAACGGGTAACCTGTCGGGATCTGAAAATAACATGGCCGGTCATAAGGCTCGGTTACGCAGAGGTCATCCTGAAGAACCGCCCTGGAAAAATGTCGATTCCTGGCGTGAGGCAAACCATACGGTCTCTTTTTTGATCGAGCGCTACGGCAATCATCTCCACGAGACCAAAAGCCTTGTCCGGAATTTGTGTCGGAAGATGGTTTCCCTTTTTCCCCTGCTGGAAGAGGTGTGCAGGGCAACCTGCACCTATTGTCCGGATCCGTGCTGCTTTGCAGCATACGCCTGGTTCGATTTCAAAGATCTTCTCTTTGTCCACCTGAACGGTCTGGCGATGCCACCGGCCCAGCTCATGACGGATCGAAAAATGGTCTGCCGCTATCTCGGGGTTCGGGGATGCACCCTCGAAAGAATCGCCCGTCCCTGGATTTGTACCTGGTATCTTTGCCCCGTGCAGCTTGCCGTGCTGCGAGCGGACGTCGCCTGCGGCAAAAAGGCGTTTTTCCATGAAACAGCAACAAAAATCAGGGTTGGACGGAAAAAAATGGAAACGGCATTTATTAACGAAACGGGTACAATGGGGAACGGGTATTGATTTATCATGCAGTTGAGCAGCTCGGCTGCTCAAACTGCCTCGTTAGACAATGTGGTTTCAAAAATAAGGCCTAAATCACCATCCATTTCCGAAAAGCATAGACATCCCCATTCTTTCCCGAACACCGGGAGCATCTAATCTT
>JBBSAR010000286.1:0-6002 GCA_038252125.1 Desulfatiglandales bacterium | reverse complement strand
GGGAAGACCGGTGTCTTCCAGTGTTCCCGGTATTTCTCCATTACCGGTCCGGTAAACATGGTAGCAAAATTCCCGCAGCATACTGACAACCCTGGATGCCCGCAACTTTTCCGCGGTGACGGCGAATAGGTCCGTCCCACCCAGCGGGAGCAGCAAATTCGACACATGGGAGCCTTCCGAGGCCGAAACATAATCCAACGCATGGGGGAGAAGGATTCCCATGCACAATCCTTTGGGAACCATGCAATGTTTGCTTATTTCCAGCCCCAGTGTGTATGCCATTCCCGGTGTCGCGTTGCAAAAAGCGCATTCGGAAATGGTTTCCGCCAGGAGGAGCGCGTGCCGTGCTTTTTTCCAGTCGTCTTTCTTAACGGCTTTGAGCAGATTCGGGAAGATAAGCTGGATGGCCACATGGGCGAAGGCTTCCGTCAGTGGATTCCTGGAAGGTCCAATGCATGATTCCATGGCGCAAGTGATGGCCATCATGGCGCTTGCAGCAATTTTCAGGGGATTTTCAGCGGAAATCACAGCCGGGTCGACGATGACCAGGTCAGGCATCAGCGCCCGGGAATGAAACGTCATTTTTCCGAGCTTGGCACGCGGACCGTTTTCATGCCCGTCGCCTGGAAAACAGGGAATGGATATGAAAGGTTTCATGGGCTTTTCAAAGGCTTTTCCTGCGCTGTAGGCTTCCAAGTCCGTCGTTTTTTGTGAAACCGCTATATTCATGGCCTTGGCCATGTCCATCACGGGATTGTTGCCGAGGGCCACAACAGCGTCGCAACCCGTACTTTCAAAGAGTTTTGTGGCGTGCTGGACGGTTTGAAGGCCGGCGACCGGTCCGGTTTCATCAAAAACGGCAAGGGACATGCCGGAGTCTTTAAAGGCATTGACGACCTTCCTTACCAGACCTCTTTGGGCGGCTTCCTCGCCGGTTATCAGAAAGGGGTTTTTCGCTCCCAAGGAGTCGAGCTCGAAAGGCAGATGATCCAGTGCCTTTTTTCCGGCGTTAATTTTAACCGGACAAAAGAAATGGGTATTTTCAAAAGGTGGCATGGTTGACTCCCTTAGAGAGTGATGAGTGACGAGTGATCAGTGACCAGATTAAAACCCGGTAACGGTTCGAATATAAATCAGGAATCTTCCCAGGTGCTTTCTGTAGGGCGACCAGTCGGGATAGCGTTTGACGGCCAGCCTGGCTATGATTCCGGGAAGCAGGAAAACCTCCACCATGTTCAGGATTCTTACGGCGGCACAGGCCTGCGGGATGTCGCCGTCCACGATGAGACGATCGCGTGCCACCGCCGTGGCGGTGGATTCCTGGAAAGTGAACAGGAGAATAGCCGCTTCCAGGTTCTTGATTCCGATCTTCAGATCTACGTTGATTCCTTCGGGATGAGAGCCCAGGTATCTGATCTTCCCGGTTTCATCCTTTCCGATGATCATGCAGGGGCCGTCGGGCAAAACGCCCAGCGAGAATTTATATCCATTTGGAATGGCGCCAAATTCTTCCCGTACACCCGCGTCCACTCTGGAAGCGGCTTGAATCGCCCTGCCTACAAACCAAAGCATGATGGCCAGGTATAGCCGCTTCAAAGGCTTTTTCCCCGGAGCGATGATCCTGAAACCGGAAGCCGTCTCGCCCCTATCGGGGGTTGTCCCGGTTTGGATGCTCAAGGCTTTCAGTGTCTTTTGCGAGGGCCTTCCGTCGGCGTCGTATCCTCTGACCTTATAGTAGGAATCAAGCATCTTGCTCAACGGAACCACGCGTTTTTCGGGGTCGCACGCCCTGCCTTCCTTGAGAAATCGGTCCGGAAGCGTATCGTCTTTTCGGGAAATCCCTTCCTCGCAGTTCATGAGTCGTTCGAGCGTATGGATTCGTTTCCCTGCTTTCAGGTATTCCCACTGGTTCATCTTGATGCCGGTTACGGCGCTGTAAAACTTGGAATAGAGGGATACGTCCATGAGCATGAGGGCCACGTCCGGCATGTACTGCATGGTCAATCCCAGCAGATATTTAGGGGTGTATTTCACGATGGGGGGTTCCAGCGTGTAGGCGAAAGCGGTGAACTGGCAGGTGTGGAGCGAATTCCCGGCAGCATAGAGGTTCTCGAAATAGTGGGCGAATTTGGCCTTCGCCCTGGTGGAATAGGGGTTGAGAAGTCCGAACGATACTTCAAGGGCAAACAGGGCGGAGGAAAGGTGGCAGGCGCCCCTGTTGGCGACGGCGTAGGCCAGGCCCTGTCCCCAGGCGCCCCTTGGATCATAGGCGGCCATCTCCAGCCCTTTGATCTGGATTGCAAACTCGGCCCCGCCATACTTTTCCGATAACCAGCGCACCCCTTTTGCCATTTCCCCCGCGAAACCGTTTCCGTGTGCCATCTCTTTTAGTGTGGATGAGATGCCTTCGGGAGAGCCGAAGGCAAGAGGGGTCTCTAAAAGTTTTTTTTCGCCTGCTTCCATGACGTAGGCAAGGACAGCTCCCGCAGATATGGTGTCCATTCCCATGAGGCCGCACTGGTCGTTCCATTCCGTGATAAGATCAGGATCGAATATCCCCAGGTTGGGGCCTAAAAGGCCAACGGTCTCATATTCCGGAATCTGGTGTACTGTTCCGTCTTCATGGGTGCCCGTGTGCCCACAGAGGATGGTGCACGGTTTGCATGTATGGTGCTTGCTGTGATACTTCTCCCCCATGGTCTTGCCGGAAACCCTGTCGGCCGATTCGTGGCTGCCACCCTGGAAATTGTTGACCGGCAGGATGCCGCCCTTGTTGCACCAATCCACATGGGAGCTGGTGCCGAACCTGCGATACGCATCCGACGTAACGGCATTTTTATTGATGTACCTTGTGGCGCGTTTCTTGGTTTTTTCAAATTTCGCCGGATCTTTCGGGACAATGTGGTATTGTCCTCCCACCGCCACGATCGCCTTGAGGTTTTTGGACCCCATGACGGCGCCCATTCCGCCCCTGCCCAGGAAACGATCGCCTGAGGCGATATTGGCTATGGGCGCCAAATTTTCCCCGGCGGGCCCTATGGCAAGGACACCGGATTTTTTGGCGCCGCCGATCTCCTGTTGGGTCTGTTTGGTATCCATGCCCCACAGGGGTGAAGCAGACTCAAATCGAACCCCCTTATCCTCTATCACCAGATAAATGGGCGCGTCTGCCTTCCCGGTCAGGAGAATTCCGTCATATCCCGCGGTTTTCAAGGCCATTCCAAAAGGTCCGCCACAGGATGAATGAACCATAATCCCTGTAAGTGGAGATTTTGTTATGGCTGAAAAGCGGCCGGAGCAGGGCGCCCCCGTACCCATGAGAATTCCGGGCATAAAGGCCAGGTAATTATCCTTGCCCAGGGGGTCCGTTCCCGGCGGCATCCTGTCGTACAGGAGTTTCAGCCCCAGCCCTTTTCCGCCAAGGAAGAGCCTCCTGTCCTGGTCAGAGACGGAAAAGGTCTTCACTTCCCTGGTACCAAGATCGATTTCAAGAAAACGGTTGCTTGTCCCGATGATTTCATCCATCTTGTTGCTCCCAACGCTCGGTGCCGTGGAGTTTATTTTGGTCCATGCTGTAGATCGTATGATTGCAATTTATACTGCATCTAATTGTAATTTTCAATGAAGATTCGAGGGACTTCGTGAACGATTACGAAAATCCTTTGCCCGCAACAATTCATCCGGCCAGGGCGGCGGCAATCTTTTCGCCGGTTTCCCTGATCCGGTCCATATCGCCGGGTTTGATCTCCCATGCGGATACGGGAAGGTCCGGACTTCCCGGCATGCGGGGAATCAGATGAAGATGATAGTGGAGGACGACCTGGTTTACCCCCTTGCCGTTGAGTTGAACGCAGGCCACACCCGTTGGCTTCAGGACAGCCGACATGGCCTTTATGATCTTTTTTGAGGCCAGTTGCAGGGCCGTGAGGTCCTCCTCCGGTATCTCATAAAGGTCTTTGCTGTGTCGTTTCGGAATGATAAGCGTATGCCCCCGGGAAATGGGGTTGATGTCTTCAAAGGCCAGTACCCTGTCGTCCTCGTAAACTTTAAAGCACGGCAGCTCTCCCTGAACGATTTTGCAGAAGATACAGTCGGTCATGGCATGTCTCCTTAAAACAGCGGTTTCCGGCTTTCGATTTTCAGTATGCCTTTCCAGAAGTTCTTCCAGCCCGGCCTTCTTTTCAGGGGGGATGTCGCCGGAATTTTTGAGGTTCATGGCTTTCATGATATCGTAAGTGCCGTCCTCAAAAAAAACCGGAATCTGGATGATGTAATCCGGGTTATGGCAGCACCCCGGGGCGAAATGCCGGCCGGGTCTGCGGCCTTCCCTCACATTGGGCGTGATTTTTGCAAACTGTTCTCTGGAAAGAACAATACCCCACTGATTGGAAAAGGTTTTTACCACATCGCCTGGAGAGTGGGATCTCTGGTTTGCCATGGTTTTTCTCCCGGGCCGGAACGTTGAAACGATACACTGGAATTCGTTGTTTGAGGCATTCCATCAAAATATAGAAGAAAAAGCAACGGAAATCTTAAGGAGCGTTCCATCCCGTTTAAAAGCAACGATAGGGGATTGAATCGGATGATGTATCCGTTCTCCTCCAAATCCGAAGGTTGACGTCGGACCACGAATTTCAGATCCCGCTATTTCACCACAAAATTTACCGGACTCGTTTCCTGTGGCGTTTCTGCGCCGGCCATCCAGATCCGTGCCGTCACCTGATGCCGCCCTCGGGAGAGGGGCCACATGTAATGGGACGTGGTGGTTGTGGCGACAGGTTTGCCGTCCACCACCCAGTCCACGAAGGCGTGTGCCGGCAGATCGGACACCTGAAATGGAAAGGCTTCGCGGGTGTCGGGAATGCGCGGGTCCATGGCCATCTGAAGCCCCGGAGTGGGGGTTTGCAGGTACGGTCGGGTTTGAACCGGTTGGATGGAGGACCGGTGTTCGGGTTCGGCGCCGGGAACGAACCATTCACTCACGCGCGTACAGTCGCTTTCAGGGCGAAGCCCCGTTTCCCTGCAGATGTCCACCTTTACGAGGGCCGGGCTCAGGAAGAGGGGGCGGGTCCGGCGGTTTCTATTCAGCTCCGCAAAAACGCTTCTGAGGATCAGAGCGGGTCCTGCCGCCCCGGTAACGCCGTTCATGGGACGATGGTCCAGATTGCCCACCCAGGCGCCCACCGCATATCCGTCATTAAATCCCACCGCCCAGGCATCCCGGTAATCACTGGAAGTTCCGGTCTTGACCGCGGTCTGAACCGGGAAGCGAAGGAGGCTCCCCTGCCCGAACTCGAGCCTTCGGGCATCCGGGTCAGACAGGATGTGAGCGATGAGAGAGCTGGTTTCCGATGAAAACACTCGAAGCCCCGTGACACTTGTAGAAGCATGGTCCCGAATGGCCTGCAAAGGACGATAGATCCCCCGGTTGGCCAGGGCCGCATAAGCGCCCACCAGTTCCAGAAGGGTGATTTCCCCGTTGCCCAGGGCCAGGCCTTCGCCATAGTAGTCCGGGTGCCGCTGAAGACTGCGGATGCCCAGGTCGCCAAGGCAGCGCAGAAAATCGGAAACCCCCACAAACTGAATGGTGCGCACGGCGGGGATGTTCAGGGAATTGCCCAGGGCGAAACGAAGCGGCAGGCGACCGTAACAGGTGCGGCTGTAGTTGTGGTAGGTATGGAGGCCGTGGCCCACGGGCGCGGCCAGGGGAAGATCGTCCAGGAGGGTGGCCGCGGTCCACCCTTTTTCCAGGGCCAGGGCATAGAGAAAGGGCTTGAGCGTGGAACCGGGCTGCCGGGGGGTGGTGACCGCGTCGATCCAGCTCTCCGGCACATCCTCCAAGGATGCCCCCCCATTGACCCAGGCCAGGATTTCATTCTTTTGGTGGTCCACAACCAGTACCGCGCCGTGTTGAACCCCCCGCATCTTCAGATCCCGAAGCCGGTGGTCCAGAATCCGCTGAATGCTGCTCTGCAGGGAGGCGCTCAGGGTGGTGCGCAGGC
>JBBSAR010000285.1:0-6009 GCA_038252125.1 Desulfatiglandales bacterium | reverse complement strand
GAATCGCTTTTAATCCTCATAAGCATCTGATTATAAATATATTTCTTTTGACATTTTCGGGGGTTCCATTGTCATGTTGGCAAACTATGGAAAGAATCACACTCAAGAAAAAAACACATATGCAAAAGTCAACTAACTTATTTAACTAATTGGAATTATCCGCAGGATTCGAAACTGCGACCTGCGCTTTAAACCTACAAAGGCCATCCAGTGAAGGTTATGCAACTCAATCTTCATATTTTTGACTCGGGCAATTCCCAACATAACGTGCATCAATCCGCACCCCGGTGTCACCGAAATCGTGCAAGGCTGCCAGATCAATTGTTGAAAATAATCAATAATGATTTCAGAATATATTGGGTCGCCATTTTCAGAGATAAGATTATCGCACTGGGAAAATACGGTCAAGAGCTATTTCAACCGGTTTCAACCATTAAATACAAATGACCATTTTGATGAAAGGCTTTTCTTATCCCCACCTCTCAACAACCGGCTCCGCTTGAGGCTCAGCAACAAAGTCAATCCCCCGCTTCATAGTCTTTTGACATGCCCTGTCTTCGATCCGCCATGCCTGGGGATTGAAGACGGCACGGAGTAAGCGATTAGGGTGCATCCGCAGTTTCTGACAAAATGGTTTTCAAAGCCAGAACCGGACAAGTGAAGCCGACTGTTTTGGCTAAATTTGACCTTCTTGATCGTCATTTTGTCCGTGAAATTGCACGCCAGGCCCATTGATACTATATCGGTCAGAAACTCCGGATGCTCCCAGCGATTACAGGCCACCGCATCTTTCGTCAAGATTTCAAGGTAATCATCACATGGTTTTGGGCTTGTAACCTTTTCGTGGCATGGTTTATTTCCGGTATAAAAAGAAAAGACTTGGCATGTGGTACATTCCCGCACCACAGGCCAATCTGGCTTTAACGGTGGCAGAAAAAAATAGTTCTGCAACTATTCCTATTGACGGGGTTCTGCCAGCCCCGAGCCTTGCCTTTTTGCGAAATGGGCCACGAAACATCGAATATAGGGGAACTGGACCTTGAACCGGCCAAACAATAAATGATGAACCCATAAATGGGAGGATATGGGGAGTTTTCTCAATGGAAAGACAACTGGGGACACTGACCGTTACCGGTATCCCGGGAAGAAACAATAAGGTATTATAAAAGTTTTACCAGAGTGGCGACAATGGCAGCCTGGGCGACCAGCATACCGGCGACCCACTTTATGATTTCAGACTTGACGGAAACTATCTCTTTCTCAAGTTTGACAATATCGCTTTTCAAGGACATTTCCAGTTCTTTTAGATCCTGTTTTGTTGCCAGGCGGTTTTCTACCAGTTCACTGATAATTTTTGTCTGTTCAACGGCCTGTTCCTCCGTGAAGCCGACAGCCTTTAATCTTTTCACGTTTTCAAATGTGTCGAAGGTAATAGAGGACATGATGAACCCCTTTCACTTTATATGATCTGAAACATTTTATCATGAAAGCGGTCGGGGAGCAATGTTTTGTTTTTACCACGCCCAGGATAGGCAAGCGCAGCCGAAAACCGGGGACACTGCCTGGTCTCCCGGGCAGTCAACCAAGCAGGGAAAAGGAGGAGATTTTATGGGAGTGAAAGTTCGAGAGAAACCGGCAGATCAGGAGTTTACTGGGTGTTCATCAACCATGGAGGCATCAGAAAATCGAAGAAGATCGGGAGTGACAAGAAACTTGCTTTTGATGTGGCCAAGAATCTTGACGCGAAATTGACCCTCAAGGATTTTGAAATGGAGGGCTTCAATAAAAAGGTCCCTACCCTTTTTTCCTTGACTCAAAAAGCCAATCTTCCTATGCTCGCTGAACCAAACAAACCCCATTCACGGACAATTTTTATGACTGAATCGATGATCGACAAAACCTATGAAGACTTGAGGTCGCGCACCGCGGACCTTCTGGCGGATATAACGGCCCTGACAAGACGGATAAACAACCCCGAATTGGAACAGATCACGGACGACTTGAGTACAACCATCAATGAACCATTCCTGTTTGTGGTGATCGGAGAAATAAAGGCCGGAAAAAGCAGTTTTATCAATGCCCTTTTGCGTGAAGACATCTGTCCTGTTGATCCTGCCCCCTGCACGGATAAGATCCAGCAGATCGTGTATTCCGCCGAGCGGTTTGACAAAGAGATCAACCCTCACCAGAAAAAGATCGGCATGCCGGTTGAAATCCTGAAACAGATCTCCATTGTGGATACCCCCGGGACCAACACGCTAATCGCCCATCACCATGATATTACGGAAAGATTTATCCCAAGCAGCGGGCTGGTGCTCTTTATCTTCCCGGCAAAAAACCCCCATACGGCCAGTGCGTGGGAACTTCTCATGTATGTCAGCGCCGAATGGCGCAAACAGATTGTATTTATCCTTCAACAGGCTGATCTCGCTACCGAAAAAGAGTTGCGGGTCAATACGGAGAAAGTCCGCGAGTACGCCATGGAGCGAGGCGTTGACAATCCTCGCATCTTCCAGACCTCCGCAAAATGGGAAGCGGAAGGAGACAGCCGCGGCGGCTTTGAAGCCATACGAACGTTTATCAGGGATACGGTGACCGGAGGTCGTCATCTTACCCTGAAACTGCGTTCTTTGCTCAACACGGCGGACCAGGTCCTCGGTCGCATATACAATGCCCTGAATGTTATGCAGGACCAGCTTGAGGCGGATAAGGAGGCAGCCGGCAAGATCGAAACCATTCTTGCCGCGGGAAGAGAACAGATTGATGAAGCGATCCGCATTTTGATTGATCGGATTCTGGGACATTACGACCGGGAAGCCTCCCGGGTGAAATCCGAGGTGGAGGACAGTCTTTCGTTTATCCCTTTGTTGAAAAAATCTTTCAGCGCCATGTTCAGCCGGAAACAGTCCTTGAAGAACTGGTTTGAAGACCTGCAACACCAGTTCAACGGTCGGCTGAAGGCCGGCCTCGGCGATATCGCCAAGGAAGGCAGCAACCATTTCTATTTTTCGCTCAGGAATATTACCAGGGAAGTGACGGATGCTTTGAACAAGGTTACGGCCCCCCCCGCTTCGCAGGAAGGCGATTTGGCGCCTTTTCATGAAAAACGGGAGGAGATGCTGGAGGAAATCCGGGAGAAGGTGGCGGCAATGCCTATAGAAGAAATTTTTGCAGGGGCCATCACCATGAAACCGGGCGAAATGTCGTCCACCCTGATGCAGGGAAGTGCCGTTACGTTGATAGGGGTCGCGATCCTGTTGACGACGCACGTGACCTTCGTAGACATTACCGGAGGCATACTGACCGGAATCGGGGTGCTGATTTCAGCAGGGGTTGTGACTATTAAGAGAGGCAAGGTCCTGCGTGAATTGAATGCGGGACTGGGAGCAGGAAGAAAACAATTAGAAGATCGTTTGACCAAACTCCTTTCGGAGAGATCCAACCTCGTCCAGGATGAAATCAGAAACTGCCTGACGCCCTTTTTGGAAGATATTGCTCTGCGGGAAAACCAGGTGGAGGAACTGTCGTCTGAAGGGAGAGAGATTCACGAACGTGCGGAGCGGTTGTCCAACGATCTTGAAAGGGTTTCGGGCACATCTTCCTCATGAAATAAAGAGGAGGTCACGCATCATTCTTCATAGGCGTGGGCTGGTTCCACAATCTTAAGCCGGGAACACGATCAAAATGAGCGTCATAGGTGACAATGATGGATCCGGTTTCGATGCCGTGGGATGAAATCCATACATCATTTATGGGCAAAGGGGTTCCCGCGCGCAGGAGGTTGTTTTTGACAGTGCCGAAGACTTCTGCGGTTTCAGACGTGGCATTCAAAATTTTAACCGATGGTTTTGTCAAAAACCGCTTAAGCCACTCACGGTTTTCATTCTCTTTCGTGCCGCCTTTAAAGCCGGCATGAAGTTCTCCCAGGACAAAAATAGACATATATACCGTTTCGGCAGAGGCAACCACATCAAGTACATCTTCATCACCCGCCAGAAGTCGCGTATAAGCATTGGTATCCAGAAGAATCGTTTTCATTGCCGGTCCGAATGGTCAATTTCTCTCAAATCCGAGGTCTTATTTTCGAATTCGTCCAGATCATTCTGGGTCCAGAGCCCCAAAAACTCCTCGAAATCTCCTCTATTTTTCCTGTCAGGCGGTGGTTTTACGCCAAGATATTCCTCCAAAACCTTTTTGATGGTCTTATTGACGCTTAACCCTTCCGACTCTGCTTTGTCCCTAATCAGATCGGCAAGCGGTTTTTCAACACCGTGAATCGTAAATGATTTCATTTTTTGCCTCAATTGACTTATTGTTTTGACCTAAGCACGAATCACTATTGTTCAAATATAGTTCATAATGGGGTTTCATGCAAATGAAAACCAGAAGGCAAAAGTGATCCACGGAAATTTTCAATTGTGGGATGCAGCAAACCCTCTATTTTGGAACGAGAGAAGTAGAAATTTCATCACGGTATCCTGAATTGCCAAACATTGCGGCGATATTCCCCTTTATCTTCTCAAGGCCGGCGCGGGCCAGGGCTGTTTTTCCGAAAAGTTTTTCAAAATCCGGCTCTTGCATTTGGCGGATGGCGTTGAGGGAGGGAAGGGCGGTTACCGCGGAACCTTTTCCCTGGTTATGCGGGCAGGCCTCCTGACACCGGTCGCACCCGAAAAAGCATCGGCCCATCTTCCTCCCCGTTTCCCTGTCGAGCCCGCCTTTTTTTTCTATGGTAAGATACGAAAGGCACCGGGATGCATTCAGCCGGTAAGGCGCTTCGAGGGCTACGGTGGGGCAGACGTCCAGGCACAGGGTGCATGTCCCGCACAGGCTCTTTACCGGTTCTGCTTCTGAAAATGGGATGTCTGCCGTGGTAAGGATTTCCACAAGGAACAGGTAGGATCCATATCCGGGGACGATCAGCATGTTGTTTTTCCCAATGAATCCCAGGCCTGAACCGTAGGCAAAGCTTCTCTCCAGAATGGGCGCCGAATCCACGCAGACCCTGGATCTGGCGCCGGGATGGTGCTGCGCGATGAACCCGGCCAGGATCTTTCCCTTTTTCCTCAATCGGTCATGATAATCCGCTTTTCGGGGATCGGCATATCTGGAGATGGAAAATCCGTCCGGCGTGCACGGCTTTTCGGCACTGTATGGGTAGGCCATGGAAATGATCGTCTTGCAGCCTTTAAGCAGATCCGCCGGATTTTCCCTCAACGCCCGGTGCCTTGCCATCCACGACATATCGCCGTGGCAGCCGGCCGCAATCCACGCAAGGAAAGGTTCATAAAATAAGGGGGTATCGGGGCGGGAGAAGCCGACGGCAAAGAACCCCAGATCTTTTGCCTGTTGGATCAGATTCATCGCTTTTGGATCCGGGAAGGGGAGTTACAAATCAAAGGGAGTCAAACTTTCATAACCGGTTTCCGTCACAAGAATGGTCTGTTCAAATTGGGCTGACAGGGAGCCGTCAAGGGTGACCGCGGTCCATTCATCGTCCAGGACCCGCAGGTCCTTTTTGCCCAGATTGATCATGGGTTCAATGGTAAACACCATGCCCGGAACCAGAGGGATGCCTTCTCCCTTCCGACCATAATGGGGAATCTGGGGCGGCTCATGGAATTCTATTCCGACGCCGTGCCCGACAAACTCCCGGACCACGGAACAGCCCTGTCCTTCGGCATATTGCTGAATGGCCCACCCGATGTCCCCGATTCTGTTGTCGGGGAAAACCGCGTCCATTCCCCTTTTCAGGCATTCGCGGGCCACACGCACAATTTTTTTTGCGTCCTCTCCCGGCTCTCCTACGAAAAAAGTCTTGTTGGCATCCGCGTAAAATCCGTTCAGGATAGGAGTAACGTCCACATTTACAATATCCCCTTCTTTGAGCACCCGCTTTCCGGGGATACCGTGACAGATCACATCATTCACGGAGATACAGACACTTTTCGGATATCCCCTATAATTCAAGGGAGCGGGAACAGCGCCGTTTTTTATGGTGAATTCATG
>JBBSAR010000284.1:0-6013 GCA_038252125.1 Desulfatiglandales bacterium | reverse complement strand
GATACTTTTTCTGCTTTTTCTCAAGGGAAGAGGTGATGGCAAAGTTGGGCAACCAGGTGGCATCCATGTTTATAATAGCGTAAGACTGGTATTTATCCTTGGGCAATTTTTCCAATCTCAGGGCTTCACTTGCATCATTGTTCAGGTCCTTCTCGTCAGGGTCCACATAAAACAACACATGGACCTTCCCTTTCAGTTCATCGCTGCTCCAGGGGCTCCCATCCAAACGGCCCCCTTCATCGCCTGAAAGAAGCACTTTCTCGGGGATCTGCCCCATCTGTAAACCAGCCCACACAGGCTGAGCCAACCAACAAATTGAAAACAGAACAGCCAGCAGAATTCTCATAATTCATCTCCTTTTTTCCTATGGTTAAAACTGGGATACCCGTTGCATTTACGAATTAGCTCCAGCAGATAACATTCTTTCACTGGTATATGCTGAACCCCTCAAATATTTTAATAGACCACAGTATTCCATTGCGTGTCAATAAGAATGAAATCCACTTCTGAGACATGTTTCTGTTCGAAGGCCGCCCTTTTTTGAGTCAAAATCATCTTTCTGGGATGTCGCTTTGAAAGCGATAGTTTTCCTTCCTGTTTTCCTGCAATTTTTCACATTCTGCAACGACTCCAAAATTGACACGTCTCAAATAATCAGAATAGCTGTCCCCGCATTTGTCGAGAATGAACCTCAGATAAGCAATATTGCATTCTATGGCGCCCATGTACAAATCCTCATCGATCCCCCAGCGAGACCTGAAATGATCCCGCGAATACCTGTTGAAGCCGCCTAACTCATTGGCAAAACGATCGAGAGTCATTTTAAAAAAGTCGGGAGTCTCCCTCAGAAAATTCAATATGGTACTGAGTCCATCAACATGGGCCGTCCTGAATTCCAGATAAAGAAAAGGAAGTTTTTCAAGATAAAGGCGGTCCGCCATCTGGCCAAGAAGATCGGCCGTTCCCAATAATTTTCCCAGGATTTCATTTTCTTCCGAAAAGAACCGGATTTCTTTCATTTTCACGTTGAGGCCGGTACAGTTGAGGAAGGCCTCGCAGCAGAGACCATCTTCCCTGGAATATCCATTTTCCAGTAAATAATTTTTAGTGAAGGTTATGCTGCGCGGCACATGAGTCAGGGTAAACCTGGCGCCAGGCCCAACCTCGTCCTCGAACAGAATATACCCCGCATCATGAAACAGGGCGCTGATCAGCCCCAAAACGACTCCTTTTTCGGAAAACGAAACACCTCTCACAGTAGCCCCATGCATTAGTCTTGCCATGGCAAGAAACGTATCCGTACTGTGGACCACATCGTGGTAACGGGTATCACATTTCTTGTACCCCGGGTAGGAGCCGTCAAAAAGGTTGAGAAAATCACAAAATAACTTCTTAATGGGCGCAAAATCAAAGCGCGGGAAAATCAACAAGACAATTTTCACTACTTCGGAATAGACCTCGGAGGGGTCTTTCATATTCAAAAGATCCGACAATGTTTCTGCTTTTTCCCGCATGGAAACTCCTCCCGGTAACCTAAACCCCCGGCTTTACACGCCCTGGTGCTGTTGGACTCAAATTCCCAGATGAGATGTCAGTCCCCTACTCTACCTGATTCAAGATCTTATTCGGCAGAGAGTCCCACCAAATACCCAAACAGACAAACGTAAAAGATTATCTTGTTTAAATATCGCAAAATCGGGCCAAAAACAAGGGTTTCTTCATCAAGACAATCTGCCCGCAATTTGACAGGAAGAGAAAGCTCCACTATATTTGCTGAAAATAATTGGCTCATTGCGGATTAACGTGATTCTTGGGCGAAAAGAGCCCAACGTCATTCCGGGCTTGACCCGGAATCCAGGTTTTCCGAGGCAACTGGATTCCTGCTTTCGCAGGAATGACGGCCATTTCCACGTTCGAGTATAATTTGTCAGATGATCTTTGATGCCAGTTTAATAGCCGATTAGGGAGAGGTTTTCACGTTAATCCGCGATGAACCAAATAATTCCTATTCACGTGTTGGAATGGCATTGAAAACCAACGAGGTCCAAAGTGGGAAAAGCCCCGTACCGATTTCTATTCCTGGAACCCTTTTTCGGAGGCTCTCACCGGGATTTTGCCGAAGGACTCATTGAAAACTCCCGACACAGAATCGATCTGCTTAGGCTTCCTTCGCGATTCTGGAAGTGGCGCATGCGGGGCGCCGCCTTGCATTTTTTCAACAAAATTAGAAACCTGTCCCAATACGATGGGGTCATTACCACCGATCTGATGAGTCTTTCAGATTTCATCGCCCTGTGCCGGGGACACTGTCCTCCCACACTGGTCTACTTCCACGAAAACCAACTCACCTATCCGGTAGCGCCGGGTGAAATTATGGATGTTCATTTTGGTTTCACCGACATCACAACCGGTCTCGCCGCGGATCGCATTCTGTTTAACTCACACACCCACCTTCAGGCCTTTTTTTCAGCTCTTCCCGGATTTCTGAGGAGAATGCCGGATTACAGGCCCGACTGGGTTATTGATGCCATACGTTTCAAAACGGGCGTATTGCACCCCGGTTGCCGGTTTCAGGCGAAAGAGACCGTTGCTCATTTCCCTGGGTCCGATCCTCCCTTGATCGTATGGAATCACCGGTGGGAATTCGACAAGAATCCTGAAGATTTTTTTCACGCCCTGGATGCCGTCATGGCAAGGGGAATCGATTTCAAACTCGCATTGTTAGGGGAAAATTTCACGAACATTCCCGAGGCATTTACCGCAGCGCGAAATCGCTACGGGGATCGCATCCTCCAGTATGGATATGTAAAATCCCGCGAAGAATATCACCAATGGCTCACAAGGGGAGACATCGTTGTCAGTACGGCCTGCCAGGAAAACTTCGGGATCTCCATTGTGGAGGCCATCCGGTTCGGATGCATTCCGATCCTTCCCTTTCGCCTTGCCTACCCGGAAATTATCCCACAAGCTTTTCATAAGGATTTTTTATATCGAGACCTTGATGATCTCGTGGAAAGGCTTTGTTCCGTAATCTATTCCCGCACAAAATACAAAGAAAAGACACTGGCGCTTTCCCGCGAAATGGGCCGTTTCTCCTGGGAAAGCGCCATACGCTTCTATGATCAGGAATTGGAAAAACTCGCACACGCCCGCCGCTTGTCCCGACCGGATAAGGGCTGATAGTTTTTGAAAACGCAACTCATAACCTCCAGGCATAGAGCAGCAAATGAATAGCCGTGAAATAGCTATTATGTGAAAATTTTCTCTTGACAAGAAAAAGTCCTCTGTTATAGAACCCCTTCCCACGGCGTACGCCGCTTAGAAACACCATCAAAGCTGTCTTCGTTTGTGTCAACCCGTTTGCCGTTTCGGTCGGCAAAACGATCCCAACCCGGATGGAAACACCCCTTAAGGGTAATGAACAAAAGCGCCGAGGGCAATCGCGCAGTTGTCGTGGTGCGCGTTGCGTTCTATGGCTTTGCGTTAACTCCGCCGGAACGGACAGGCATGGAACGTACAAATAGGCTTGTTCAAGCGGTTCCGCGGCCAGGATGAAACCTGCCCCGTTAGGGGCCGAATCGTATAAATGTAATCGAGGATTCCATCCATGTTTTTTAATCTGCTTCTATACGGATCTCTTGTTGTTTTCGGCATTGGCCTTCTCTACAAAACCTATCGCTGGATTTCATGCCAAATCATCGAACCCTCAGTCCCTTTCAGTACGGGACAGCGTTTAGGACAAGCTCTCCGGGGTATTCTCGGCGTATTATTCAGCAGCCGGATCCTCATTCTGTTCAAAGCCCTCTTCTTGGACGTTCTCCTCCAGAAACGAATTCTCAAGGAAGACGTGTACCGATGGATTATGCACATGCTGATCTTTTGGGGGTTCATGCTTCTCCTCCTGATGCACGCCCTGCAATACTGGACCAGCATGGCCCTTTTTGAAGACTATGCCTCCACGGTGAACCCCTATCTCTTCCTCCGCAACCTCTTCGGCCTGATGGTGATTGCAGGCGTAATAATGGCCGTTTTCCGGCGCCGTAAAGGAAAAGTTCCCCGCCTGCGCACCGGGGGCACGGACCGGTATCTGCTTGCCATTGTGGCTGTGATCATCCTTTCGGGATTTTTTCTGGAAGGCGCCAAGATCCTGTCCCTTGGGGAGTTTAATCGCATGGTACAGGAGTATGCCGACACCGATGATCCGGAAGAACTCCGGCCCCTGGAAGCCTACTGGGTAA
This sequence comes from Desulfatiglandales bacterium, assembly GCA_038252125.1. Taxonomy (GTDB): domain Bacteria; phylum Desulfobacterota; class DSM-4660; order Desulfatiglandales; family Desulfatiglandaceae; genus DUZB01. The sequence goes on along the minus strand of JBBSAR010000284.1, from coordinate 1,775 downwards.
ACGAGATGGGGCTCTATTCTCCAAAAATGAAGGGTCCCTTTAACAGCGATCTGCTGGACAAGGGTCGAGAACTCAATGAAATAAGTTGCCGGAATTGCCATTCCGCGTCGGCATCGGCTTTTATCGGGTATGGCCTGTCCTTGGGAATGCGCCCCATGGCGACTTTTCTTGAGAATGTCGATGCGGTGAATATCCTTTGGATCATTCATATCCTGGCCTGTTTTTTCGGCCTGGCATACCTCCCCTTCAGCAAAATGTTCCATATCATCGCAACGCCTCTGTGCCTCCTGAGCAACGCCGTCATGGACGGCGAAAAGTCCCTGCCGGCCAACATTGCCACAAGACAGATAATGGAACTGGATGCCTGCGCGCGGTGCGGGACATGCAGTCTTCGATGTTCGTCCGCCCCTGCTTTCGAGGCCATGGGCAATAACTGCATTCTTCCATCCGAGAGATTGCAGATTCTTAAACGCCTGGCCGCCGGAAAGGAAATCTCCGCCTCCGAAATGAAGGCGCTTCGCGACGGAATCATCATTTGCACAAACTGCGATCGCTGCACGGTGGTTTGCCCTTCCGGGATCAATCTGCGCGATTTGTGGCTCAATGTGCGGGAAGATCTTGTCCGGAAAGAAATCACAGGCCAACCATTGCTCCTGTCAACCTTTTCTTTTGTACGCGGACTGAATAAGAACAAAATGCCCGTCGACAGATACGAAACACCTGTGCTGTCAGCAAAAGACTCCGTGATCGGAGAATGGAAATCGTGTTTCGAAACCAACAACGGCCCCCTTACACTCGGCCTGAACACCGGGGCCGGAGCGGGTTTCCCGAAAGATGCAGGAAGCTTTTCCGCCTGCTTCGGCTGCCAGAACTGCACTACGGTCTGTCCGGTGGTGACCGGCCTTGAAAATCCCGGGGAGGAACTGGGACTGCTCCCCCATCAGATCATGTACAGCCTTGGTCTGGGGCTTTTCCAGCAGGCTTGCGCGTCGGGAATGCTCTGGGCGTGTACCACCTGTTACCAGTGTCAGGAACATTGTCCCCAGAAGGTGGAGGTAACGGATATCCTCTATGATCTGAAAATCATGGCGCTCCGGGGTCCCCTGAAAGACACTGGCGGAAAAGGAACCCAAAGGAAAGCCGCGTAATCTTCTACAACATTTGGAACAACTTGTAACATGCCGATCCAGGCGTTGAGGCGAATATATGGAATATGCCTTTTTTTTAGGATGCAACATCCCTGCCAGACTCCCGCAATATGAGAGTTCCGCACGGGCCGTACTGGCCCGGCTGGATGTGAAAATCATCGACTATCGGGAATTCACTTGTTGCGGATATCCTCTTCGCAACGTAGATCAAAAGGCGTTCCTGCTATCAGCCGCGGGAAACCTTGCCCTGGCCGAAAGGGATGGGTACGATATCCTTACCCTTTGCAAATGCGGCTTCGGGACTTTTAAAGAAGCCCAGTACAAGCTGAAAAACGATGAAGCGTTGAAAAATGAAATCAACGACCTGCTGAAAAAGCAGGGCCTCAGCTATCAGGGTCGCGTGGAAGTGAAACACCTCCTTTCCGTCCTCTACCACGATGTAGGGATAGAGGCCTTGAAGAAAAAAATCACGGCGCCAACGAAAGGTCTCAAAATAGCGACCCATTACGGTTGTCATGCCATCAGGCCAAGCAGGATCACCGGTTTCGATGATCCGATCGCACCGTTCCTCTTTGATGAGCTGGTCAAGGCAACCGGCGCGGAAAGCGTAGACTGGGATGAAAAACT
>JBBSAR010000283.1:0-6026 GCA_038252125.1 Desulfatiglandales bacterium | reverse complement strand
TTCAACCAGGCTGCCATGGAAATCATGCGGGGAATCAAGAAGGTATTCGATCCCAACAACATTTTGAATCCAGGCAGTTTTCTTTAAGGTCAATTTCACCCATACAGGTTCCATGCAGGCAAAACGAAAAATGATAGCTGAAACCATTATAAACGAATTCAACCAGTGCAACAAATGCGGGCTCTGCGTTTCTGCCTGCCCGGTATGCCGGGAACTTCTTCTTGAAAAATACTCTCCGAGGGGGAAGATTCAATTGGCGAGATTTTACTCGCAGGGTACGCTGGAACTGAGCGACCGTTACCGGGATATCTTTTCAAAATGCCTCCTGTGCGGCGCGTGTTCGGTTACATGCCCGAGCGGCGTGGATCTGAGCAAGGTGTTTTTGGGCATGCGGGAAGAGATTGCGGCCGCCAGGGGATTCCAGCCCACCACGGAACGGCTGATAAAATCGCTGCAGGAACATTTTAATATATCCGGAGAGGACAATGCCGAAAGAGCGGATTGGCTGGATGATCTTGACGATGTCCCGGACAATGTGGCAGGCAAAGACAGGGCCGATGTGGTTTATTTTGTGGGATGTGTGGCCTCCTTTTTCCCCATGGTCCAGTCCATTCCACAAAATATTGTCAGGATACTTTCCCATGCGGAGGTGGACTTTACCATTCTGGGTGGGGAGGAGTGGTGTTGCGGTTTTCCACTCGTGGGAGCGGGGGCATCGGAAGAGATGGCCCGACTGATGGAACATAATCTGGAGCGCCTGGATGCACTCCATGCCCGCACCGTCATCTTTTCCTGCCCGTCATGCTATCGAACCTGGAAGGAGTTTTACGATACGGAAATAGAGATGCTTCACTCCACCCAGGTTATTGGAAAACTGATTCGGGATGGGAGTCTGTCCCTGGGAGAGCTAGCTACGACGGTTACCTATCACGACCCTTGTGATCTGGGGAGGAAAGGGGGAGTCTTTGATGAACCGAGGGATGTGCTGCGTTCCATTCCCGGCCTTGTATTTCGTGAGCTGGAAAATAATCGTGCAAAAAGCGTCTGCTGCGGAGGCGGCGGGAACCTGGAAATGGCGGATTCGGATCTCTCCGCAAAGGTGGCAGGGAACAAAATAGAAGAAATCCAGCGAACCGGCGCCGATACAATCGTCACATCATGCCAGCAATGCATTCGAACCATCAAGAGCAGGGCAAGAAGACAGAAGGTGGATCTGAATGTGCTTGATATCACCGATCTCGTAGTCCGAGCCATGGAGGCGGAAAAGTCTTAGGTTGCGGAATATTGCTGGAACACCATTTCAATGTAAGCCGATACTTGCATGAAAAGTCCCGATGCGTCTCTTTCCATGAGGGGGTATCTTTGTGTTGCGGCGGCTGCCGTCATGTGGGCCTCCTCCGGAACAGCGGGGAAGGCCCTCTTTACGAGTGGCGTGACCCCCTTTGAGCTGGTGCAGATCCGGGTGACCGTTTCGGCCGTGCTCCTGGCCATTATTTTCGGCATCTGGTTCCGGCCATTCTTTAAAATTCGGCCCAGGGATCTCTGGTATTTCTTTTTTCTTGGCGGCGTGGCGATGGCCCTGGTACAGGTAACCTATTTTTACGCCATCAGCAAGATCCAGGTCGCCGCGGCCATTTTTATTCAGTATCTGGCCCCCGTTATGGTGGCTTTTTTTTCCATCTGTTTCTGGAAAGAACGACTTACGCTCCCTAAATTCGCCGCACTGCTCCTGTCCCTTGCAGGCTGCTACCTCGTTGTTGGGGGTTACAGCCTCCAACTGCTCAAAATGAACCAGCTTGGAATCTTGGCAGGTCTCTCTTCGGCCCTGTGTTTTGCGGTATATACCCTCGTAGGTGAAAGAGGCATGCACCGCTATTCGCCTTGGACCGTTCTCTTTTACTCTTTCCTCTTTGCAACGATCACCTGGCACACGCTATATCCCCCATTCCACTATCTCGGCGCTCCCTTCACGGCCGCCCAGTGGGGATGGATTTTCTATGTAGCCATAGTGGGAACGGTTCTGCCTTTCGGCCTCTTTTTCGTGGGCGTAAATTACGTCCGTTCCACGCGGGCATCCATTACAGCAACTCTGGAACCGATCTCGGCAGGCCTGTTTGCCTACCTCTTTTTAGGGGAATCGCTCCACCCCCTGCAGATTGTCGGAGGGGCTATGGTGGTGGTGGCCATCGTAGTACTCCAACTGAAAAAGGAACAGGATGTGCTATCCCCAGCAAGCATCAGAAGTCGCAGGAGAGCATTCTGATATTTCCTGTTTTGGTATCAAAACCCCGGCCCTCAGGGCCTGGTCAGAGACGAAAGGCTGTCCCATCCCAACACAATACCCGTGAATGAATGAGGTTCATGTCGCTTTTCCGTGAAGAATGTTGAGATCCTGTCGTAACCGAGGTGTCAGGTTTCGGGTGTCAGGTTTCAGTCCCGCCACGGCGGGATTCCTACTTTGCAATTCTAAAAGCCGCAACTATTGGTTATCACATTGAATAAGTTGAATATGGCCATGTTTTTTCCTGACACCTGAAACCTGACACCTGGGATTTGAGCATAGTCTATTCGATAACGAACAAAACTATCACGTTAATCCGCGTTGAGCCGTCAATTCAAATATTATAGTAAATAAGCGGGATTCTATGGAATAACATCGTTAAGAACTATCGTCCCCTGAATCAGATAAACAGTGTGATATTGGAACGGGAAGCAATTTCCAGAAAAGTAGCCGCGCCTCCTACCTCTATTCCGTCAATGAGATCCTCTCTCTTGATGCCCATCACATCCATGGTCATTTGGCAGCCGATCATTTTGACGCCCGATTCAAGGCATATATCTATAAATTCAGGAATGGTCGACACGTTCTGGTCTTTCATCCATTTGTTCATCATCATGGTAGCCATGGCCGTCATTCCCGGCAGGACGCCGATAATATTGGGCATCGGCATGGGCATGGCCGGGTTGGCCAGTGGTGGAACTTTGAGGTTCTTGTTTTTCTTCTTGTTGATGATGTCAAGACCATAGAAGGTGAAAAAAATGGATGCCTCAATGTCCATGGCCGCACAGCTCGCGGCCAGAATCAAAGGAGGATAGGCCATGTCCAGGGTTCCCTTGGATGCGACAAATGCCGCGCGGTTCTGTTCCCCCTGTTCCTCGATGGCTTCCTTTACTTTTCTTTCAACCAGGGTTTCCACCTGTTCCTTGACGGTTTTTTCGATAAATGCGGTCAATTCCTTATCCATGATTCTCCTCCCGGGTTCTAAAAATAATGCCTTTTTTATGTGGATGTTTTTGTCCGATAGATGCTAAGTTTTCTACTGAGCTCCTATACAGTGAATAATTTTGAATACTTCCTGTCTGGCCACCGAATACAGTACGGTCGTTGAATCCCGCCTTGATTTTAAAATTCCCTTCATTTTCATCATATTCAGGTGCTGCGACGTGGCGGACTGAGATGCGCCGATGGCGTCGGATATGGCGCCAACGGTTTGTTCTCCTTCCTGAAGAAAGATAACGATCTTCAGTCTGAGCGGATGCCCCATGCTCTTCAGCAGTTCCGCTGCCTTTTCCAGCATTTCAAAATTCATAAGTTTGCCTTTAATTTAAATTTTAGAATATTATAATATTAGCATACAATGATGTCAAGATGTAAATAGGATCATTTTCTCTTTTCGGAACAGGGCAATTGTTGTGGGGTATAGACGGTCGAAGGGGAAACAAAATAAAAAAGAAGATGTGGAACTGTTTTATCTAAAAGCCAACTGCTAATCGCAAATGGCTTTTTCGGTCATTCTCCGAATGGATTCGCCTTTCCAAGGATTTCCAGGAGGGCGGACATGGCCCTGATCTCATCCAGTTTAGATAATTCCCGTCTGATTTTGACTGCTTCATCCAATTCCGCGGGCTCCAGCAGGAGATGCTCTTTACGGGTTCCCGATTGATTGATGTTTATGGCCGGCCACACCCGCCGCTCCGCGCACGCCCGGCTGAGGACCAGATCCATGTTTCCTGTTCCTTTAAACTCCTGGAAGATGACCTCATCCATCCGGCTGCCGGTTTCGACCAATATGGTGGCGATGATGGTCAATGATCCGCCGTTTTCTATGTTGCGCGCCGCGCCAAAGGCCCTGCGCGGCATCTCCATGGCGTTTGCCCCCAGTCCGCCCGACAGGGTCCGGCCGTGACTCCGCGTGTCGGCATTGAAGGCCCGCGACAACCGTGTCAGGGAATCGATAAATACAATCACGTCCCGTCCTGTTTCGGCATAGCGGGTCGCTGTGTTTATGGCGAGCCCGGTCATCCGCAGGTGATCGGTAATGCTTTGGTCCGCCGAGGACGACAGAACATGGGCTTTTTCCACCCCTCTTCTGAAGTCCGTGACTTCCTCGGGCCGTTCATCCACCAGCAGGATGAAGACCAGCACATCGGGATGATTGGCCACGATGGCATTGGCCATGTGCTTTAAAATGGTCGTTTTGCCCGATTTAGGAGGTGATATGATCAATCCGCGCTGCCCCTTTCCAACGGGAACGATAAGATCAAGCGCCTTTCCCATCAGATCGTCAGGACCCCGGGTAAGAATGAGCCTTTCAGAAGGGTTAATGCTGACGCGACTTTTCAGGGACCTGATTTTTGCATAATCATCCGGGGGAATCTGATTTATCCTGTCAATGGAGGCTAGCTTCAAACCAGCCTGTTTTCCGGCGCCTTTGACCCCCTGGCCTTCGACGAAGATCCCTTCAGTAAGATGAAGACTTTTAATCATCTTCGCCGGAAGAAAGGGATCATCGGGAGCTGGCTGAAAGTTCTTTTCAATCGATCGCAAAAAGCCAAATCCACGATCCACTATTTCCAAATATCCATTGACGGGTTCCATTGTATTTCCTTTATGCCAACGGCGGCGGTGGAGTGGGCAGCTCTCCGCGCTCCAGGGCCTCGCGGGCGGCTTTCACAGGTATCCCTGCCTCGCAGGGCACACCCACCTGGCACAGGCCGCACCCATACCCCACGAATTCGTAGGTGTTTTTCACATACTCCCGGGTCTTGGCAAGGTGCTTCCGGCATTTTTCCTTGTCATGGCCGGCCTCGGTAATCGCGCGGACCGGGCAACGGTCGATACATTTTCCGCAGGTTCCCTCGGCAAAAAAGAGACAATAGGCGCGGTGATCGGAATAGGGCCGGGGGGTCGGTTCAATGAAAACCCTGGCTACCACTGATCCGGCCCGCATGGCCTTGCCCTTTGCCGTAATAAGCCCGTCGCACAGACCAAAGGTGCCCAGACCGGCCGCGTAGGCGGCATGTCGTTCAGACCAGGAAGATGCATAGGAAAATCGCTGGGAATTGACGATGGTCCAGTTGGACGCCAGCATGGGCGCCACGGCGGGATGACCAAGCTGTTGCAGACTTTCCGCCACGTGTCTGCGCAGGGCGACATTGAACTCTTCTCCGTAAACCCTGATCCGGGCCCATTCTTCGGCCGGAAATTCTTTCGCCCCGCGGTTGGCGGCACGGACAAACTCCCGCTGGGGCAACACCCATGAAATAACGGTGAGTTCTTCGGCGCTTGCCGGTTCCGCGGCGTGGTGCTGGTGATAGACCTCCCAAGGTGTCCAGTGAAAGGCCCCGATATATTCCTTGTATTGCTGCCAGATGGGATCCGCGCCGGAGGCAAATCCAACCAGGGAGTGGTCCCATGCGGGGTCCTCTGCCTCGTTTCTTATGGTATTCAGGGTTGACGTGGCGATGAAACCCTGGATCAAATCTCTTATCCCGTCCCCGGAAATATTGGCGCTGTTTTCCACTGACCCCTCCGAATTATTGCGGGATATGGCTTTCAAGACCATCCCGGTTTAAAGTCTTACAAGGAAATTACATGCAGGCCTGATTTCAAATAATGGGTCAGAGGTTCGCCCATATAAATGACTTTTATGCCCAATTCTTCCAGTTTCTCGGAGACGCCGTATCTATCCGCGCAGGCCCTGCAGGCCAAAACCTCTACACCGGATCCAATCAATTGCTCCAGT
>JBBSAR010000282.1:0-6028 GCA_038252125.1 Desulfatiglandales bacterium | reverse complement strand
TGTGCTGCCCGGGTACTATTGTTCCCCGGGCTTTTCGATCAGTCGAAGGCAATCCTGAGGAAATCGATGGGTTCCTTCTCCATCAAGGGTGACCTCCATCAGCGCGTCCGGATCATTCTTTACCGTATCGGGGTCGGTTACGACGCCCTTCAGTCCGATTTACCGATCCATGTAATCCTGCCAGCTCTCATCGTCCGATTTTCTATACACCTCAACCTTCTGCCCCCGTCGAAATTCCATCTTTTTCCTCTCCGTTTTTCTTCCATCTCTCGTCAAACCAACATCCTGGGCGGCGTAATCTCCATGTGGCTCTCCGCTGTGGTTTTTCGGGCACATTCCAGGCAGAGGATTCGGTTTTCCAGGCGCCTGTTTATGCCTTGTATTCTCTTTCTCAGATAATCGTGATATTTGGCGGGCCCTGTAACTTTTCCACAGACTTCACAATGTTCCACATCCAGTCGGTTCAGGATGGTGCCGCAAAGATTCAAGAGCCTTTCATCCCCTCTGTCTTCTATTCTTATGGCCTCGGTCGGACAGTTGGATGCGCACGCGCCGCAGAGAATGCAGCGTTCAGCGGTTACTCTGAAGTCGGTTGGCCCCGAGCGGTTGAAATCCAGATACCCCATCCGCAGTGCGTCTATTCCCATCTTTTTGTTGCAGATGTCCACGCAGGTTCCACATCGAATGCAGATGTCGCATCGGAGACAACGCCGTGCCTCCTCTCTGGCGCTGTTTTCAGAGTATCCGAGTTCTGCCTGCTGGAACGTAACCCGTCTCCTTTCATCGTTGAGCATGGGCATTTCCGGCCTGACAAGGGCCATCTTGGTAGAGGCTGGAATTTCTATGAAATCGACTCTGCCGCGGCGAACGGGAACGGGAGGCATTTTGGGATGGGGGATTCCTCTCAGAAAGCGGTCTATGGCGGTGGCTGCTTTCTTGCCTCCGCCGATGGCCTCGACTACGGTTGCAGGTCCTGAGACCGCATCACCAGCGGCGAATACGCCTTCCATGGAGGTTTCCATGCTGGCGATATTTACCTTGAGCGTGTTTCTTTTGGTCCACTTCAAATCCTGCAGATTGTCAAACCATTTTCGATCAACGGTCTGCCCTATGGCGGGGATTACGGCATCCACCTGCAAAAGATAATCGCTTCCTTCTATGGGAACCGGCTTTCTTCGTCCGCTTTCATCCGGGGGTCCCAGCTCTGTTCTGAGACAATGCAGAGAGGCAACCTTGTGATCGGCGCCCATAATTTCGACGGGAATGGTCAGAAAGGAAAATTTCACCCCTTCTTCTTCCGCCTGGAAGACTTCGTCTTCGTTTGCGGGCATCTCGGCTCTTGTGCGCCGGTAAACGATATACACCTCATGGCATCCAAGGCGGATGGATGTGCGGGCTGCATCCATGGCCACGTTGCCCCCGCCTATGACCGCGACTTTCCTGCCTGGCATGTGTCTGTCCCCGAGAGCCACGCGCCGAAGAAAATCAATGGCATCGATGACCTGAGGATACTTGTCTTCGCCTGCGATACCGGCCTTGTAGGAAGCATGGGCGCCTACGGTCAGGAGAAACGCCTCATGCCCTTCGTCCTTGAGCTGTTGGTAAGTCACGTCCTTGCCAAAGCGGGTATTGAAGCGGAATGCCACTCCCAGATCTTCGATCATGGCGACTTCCTGGTCTATCACCTCCCTTGGAAGGCGATATCTCGGGATGCCGACCATCATCATCCCACCCGCCATGGGGAGGGCTTCGATAACGGTTACGCCGTAACCGTTGAGCGCAAGGTAGTAGGCCGCGGTTAAACCGCCGGGACCCGCTCCGATGATACAGACTTTCCGATTCTTATCAGGGGCTTTATCGGGGTTTCTGTATTGCCTGTCCGACATGGCCTTTTCCGCCGCAAAGCCTTTCAGATACTTGATGGATACGGGTTTGTCTATTCTGCCCCGAACGCACATGAATTCGCATGGATTTGTGCACACGAGACCGCATACCCATGGGAATGGGTTGTCTTTCCTGATCAGTTCTATGGCTTCCGCATCTCGTCCCTGGCCTATGAGCGTTACATAGCTGGGCACATCGATTCCGGCTGGACAGGCCATCTGGCATGGCGCGGGGGCAAGTCTTACGCAGGTTGCATCGGGGCAATTCTGGGTTTGCAGGTGGCTTAGAAAGGTCTCTCTGTGTTTATCGAGCCTGGTCAGGAGTTCCTCGCCCGTATCCACGCAGATCCGGTCCGGACTTTCCTCTACAAGGCTTGTTGAAATGGACTGGAGAGCAGGAAGATGTTTTTCCCCTCCCCTCCCGGAAGAGATATCTTCCAAAAGCTCCAGGATTTCTTCCGCTCGTTGTCTACATCTGGCATTCTTCAGATCTCCACTGGAAATGATATCTGAGAGCCAGGAAATGGTATCGGCAACCGGGCAAACTCCGCTGGCCATGTATAATGATCCCTGTATGTGCGCCCTGACATTCCTTATCAGTGCTTTATATGGTTTCTTCCAGAGAGCTCATTGCCTTTGCATAGCGCTCTCTCCTGACACTCGGCGCTGTTTCGGCAGGGCCGAACTGAAGGCAGTGGGTCGTGCAGACGGTAACACAGGCGGGCTGTTTGCCCTGGTCGAGACGGTTTATGCAGTAGTCGCACTTGACCGCCTTTCCCGTTTCGGGGTTCCATTGCGGGGCGCCCCATGGGCAGGCCGAGATGCAGGTTTTACATCCGACACAGAGCAAGGGGTCTACAGACACGACGCCGTCCTTACTCCTCTTCTGCATGGCCCCCGTGGGGCAGGCCGCTACACACCACGGATCTTCGCAGTGAAAACAAGGCATAAAAGTATAGGCCGCTTTGGGTAGATTTCCAACCAATACCGGGCCGACGGAAATAATCTCGCAGAGCTTCGGGCCGATCGGCAGGCCCTTGTTGGACTTACAGGCCACCTCACACGCGTGGCAACCGATGCATTTTTTGGTATCTTGAAAAAGGTAATATTTGCTCATTGCGGTACCCCAACTCCAGATTTTCCAAAAGAAAGACCATTTAAAAAGCCCCCTGTCTTGTTCTTATGAGCACAAAAAAGCCCACCTCGGGGCGTGCTTTACTATTCCATCTTTTCTTTTTTGTGTCAAGAATGGAAATGATTATCCGCCGTCGCCATCCTTCAGGCGCGCTCTAAATCCCCAACACTTGCGCTACGTCCTGCCAGAGCCTTTTTACCGCTTGGGCGGCTTCTGATTTCTCATCGAATTCAAAAACCGTCTTTGCCTGAACCATGGACTTGGTGAATACAGGATCGAAGGGGATTCTCCCGACTACGCGCATCCCTTTCTTTTTTGAAAAGTCCTCAATTTCCTGAGTTTGATCGAGATTCAGGTCAAATTTATTTACGCAAACCAGCGCCGGGACTTTGAAATGTGCGGCCAGCTGGGAAACCCTCTCCATGTCGTGTTTGCCCGATACTGTGGGTTCGGTGACGATAAGCAGCGCGGATGCGCCCCCGATGGAAGCGATGACCGGACAGCCTATCCCTGGAGGACCATCGGTCAATATCAGTTCCATGCCCTCCTTTTCGGCAAGGGACCTTGCCTCTCTTCGCACAAGGGTTACCAGTTTGCCGGAGTTTTCTTCGGCGATGCCCAGCCTGGCATGAATCATGGGACCGAACCGGGAGTTGGAACGAAACCACTGGCCGCAGGTGTTTATTGGAAAATCAATAGCCTTTTCGGGGCAGAAATAGACGCAAACGCCGCATCCTTCACATTCCAGAGGATCGACCACAAAATTTTCATGGATGGCGTTCCATCTGCAAAGGCCTATGCAAAGCCCGCATTTACTGCATTTGGCTTCGTTGATGACAGCTGTATTTCCGCCCTGGAAATCGTGTTCTTCTTTTATGTCCGGCTTCATGATCAGGTGGAGATCCGCCGCATCCACATCCGCATCACAGAGGACCTTGTTTTCGGCTAACGCGGCGAAAGAGGCTACCAGACTTGTCTTGCCGGTCCCGCCTTTGCCGCTTATAATGACCAACTCTTTCATACCATTCACCCTCGGATAACCCATGCTGTCAGGTTCTGTTCCTGTTAACGATCTCTTTTATTCGATCATGGAGATTGCGAAAGTGTTCCCTGTATTCCGGCAGGACATCCACAAGGAGTTCTCCCTTTGAGTAGGCGACCGCTATTCGTCGGTCAAAAGGGATTTCCATCAGGATGGGCAGCGCCTCTTTCACGGCATAATCTCGCACCCGATCATCTCCGAGATCGGACCGGTTGATGACAAGGCCCGAAGGGATGCCTAAAAGTTTGACGGCTTCCACGGCCAGTACAAGATCGTGCAGGCCAAAAGGCGTAGGCTCCGTGACCAGCAGAACAAAATCAGCACCCTTCATGGCGGCAATGACAGGACAAGAAGTGCCTGGAGGGGCATCAATGATGGTGAGCTTGTCCCTTTTTGCGTGCGATCTCACGGCCCGAATCAACGGAGGAGACATGGCCTCTCCTACTCTCAATCGGCCATGAATAAATTCAAGGCCGTTCCTGGTCCCCGTTTCAATGATGCCCAATTCCCGCCCTGTTTCAGTGATGGCGTTTTCAGGGCAGACTTCCATGCAACCGCCGCAGCTGTGACACATTTCGGGAAAAGGGAGCACTGTTTTACCGATAACGACGATCGCTTTAAACCGGCAGATATCGCTGCATTTTTTACACAGGGTGCATTTTGTTTCATCAACTTCCGGAACAGGGGTCGTTATGGTTTCGGATGCGTGAAAAGAAGGGTGGATGAACAGATGAGCATTTGGTTCTTCCACATCACAATCCAGCAGTTGAACCGGTTGGTCAACCGCTACAGCCAGATTGGTGGATACGGTTGTTTTTCCTGTCCCCCCTTTTCCACTGGCGACGCTTATTATCATTTTGGTATTCGGAAACGGAGATCAGGATGCTGCAAGATTTAAGATCTTAAAGCCCAATTCTCCGTTTTCCGCCTTTCATTTCCGCTGTTGTTTCATCATATAATCATTCAAGGCTTCCTGCAGGGTTTCCCCTGCAAGGAAAGCACAATGCCGCTCTTCGCCGGGGAGGCCTCCCAGTTTTTCAAGAATATCCTTTCCCGTAACAAAGAGCAGTTCATCGGGAGTCTTGTTGAGGGCCATTTCCGCCGCGAAAGAACCACATACCCTGCTTGATCCGCATCCATCGGTTTTGAAGGACGCCTCTTTCACGCGGTCGTTTTCAAACTTCAGGAAGATTTCCATGGTGTCGTTACACGGCCCGGTGATTCGGGCATATCCGTCGGGATTGTCGATCTCTCCCTGGTAAAGGAGATTCCGCCATCTTTCAAAGGCAGGAACGCCAAAGGCATTTCTTGTATCGTCAAAGATCTGTTTCTGGAGATTCTTTACAACGCCGTCTAACTTTTCGTGCATCTGTGCCCTTCTCCCTGTCAGTGAAGATGTTTTTTCCCTTCCATGATTTCTACCACCGCCTCCACGATCTTATTGAAGGACTTCGAGAAAGGGATGTCGCTGTTTTCAAGAATGGACATGTTTCCTTCATCGCCTCCCGCAACCACCTGAGGTTCAATGGGAAGGCTGCCCAAAAGCCTCAAATTCTCTTTTTTGGCCGTCAACATCCCGCCATTGGATTTGAAGAGGTCGATTGTTTTTCCGCAATGAGGGCAGATCAATCCACTCATATTCTCCACAAGACCGAGTATTTCCATGTGGACCTGTCTGCAGAAACGAATGGATTTTCTTACATCCGCAAGGGAGATTTCCTGAGGGGTGGTGACGATAAGCGCTCTGGCGCCGGGAATGGTTTGCGCCACGGTTAGCGGCTCGTCTCCTGTTCCCGGCGGCGAGTCTATAATGAGATAATCAAGGTCGTTCCATTCGATATCCGAGATGAACTGCCTGATTACGCCGATTTTCAAAGGCCCTCTCCAGATGGTTGCGGCATCCTTATCTTCACCCATGAGCGATTCAACGGAAATTACCTGCAAGTTCGGCGTATATTGTATCGGTTT
>JBBSAR010000281.1:0-6044 GCA_038252125.1 Desulfatiglandales bacterium | reverse complement strand
CCTACAAGAGTCACTTGAATTCAGGAGAGCCCTTTGACCTCGTTATTTTGGATTTGACCATCAAAGGAGGGATGGGTGGCGACCAAACCATGAAGGAACTGATCAAAATTGATTCGGGTGTGAAGGGTATCGTATGCAGCGGCTATTTTAATGATCCGGTGATGGCCAACTATGAGGAACATGGTTTTCGAGGGGCCATGGCAAAGCCTTACCAAAAGAAGGATCTTGAATGTCTTTTGAATGAGGTTTTATGAGTTTCCGGCGCGACAATAAATACGAAATAACGAGAAATCGGCATTGAGATTAAAATCGTTAAACCGATCCGACATTGAAAACACGCTTCACCATCTCAATTATAGGTGGAACCTGGAGGTTCTCTCCCTGTGGAAAGGAGACAAAGCGCCTTTCAAGGCCTATGAAATCTATGAAGGCTACGACGGCTTCATCAGCCTCGAAACCCTCTCTGCCATTGATGCAATGGATGGAGCCAACGGAAAAAGACAATTGCGCTTTGCCCTCATTGATCATTACCTGCAGCGCGCCCTCCTTCCCCATGAAAATGAGATGCGTTCCTGGATGCGCGGCGCGGCGGCGGACGTCCTCGGCGAAAAAATCTATTTCCGAGATATTATTTCATGGTGCCAGAAGTTCAGCACCTATGAAAAAAGACAGATTCTGCAAAAAGAAAGCGGTCCCCTGTGCAAGTTCCTGAAACCGTTTGCCCTCAATTACTGGAAGATCCTCCTTGAAATGCTCTCCAAGGATCTGGGTTTTGAAAACTATATCGGGTACTGCGCCAAAAAAAAGGCAATCGATTACGCTGCCTATTATGATACGCTAAAAAAGCTCCTTCTGGACACGGATGCCCTCTATTTTGGCGCAATGGAAAAGTGGTGCAGAGAACGTTTCGGCATGCCCCTGGCAAAACTCACCCGGTTCGACTCCATCAATATTTTAAGCCTTCGCCAGTTTGACGATTTATTCGCGGTAAAGCAACTGGAAGAACTGTTCCCTTTTTTTTCACATTGGGACATGGATCCCGAACATATTCCGGGCCTGACCCTGGAATTGGGCAGGGAAAAAGGCAAGAGCGCACAGGGGATCTGTTTTGTCCTTCAAGCCCCTGATGAAATTTATATCCTCATGCGGCCCGAGGGAGGCTGGATTGATCTGGAAACCCTGTGGCACGAACTGGGCCATGGTTTTTCCGCAGCCTACACTTCCCCGGATCTTTCCATGGTGGAAAAGGACATGGCCACCTCTTTCAGCTTATCGGAATCCTTTGCCTTTCTCAATCAGAACCTCACCCTTTCCCCTTATTTTCTCACACGGCAGCTTGGACTTCAACCTCGGGACGCGGAAAACCTTTATACCCACAAAGTCCTCAAGGATTTGTCCATGTTCAGGAGATATGCGGCTAAATTCCTTGCTGAATACGAAATGTTTCTGAACGGCAATCTTTCCGATGGAGAACCCTACGCGAAGATCATGGGTCGATATACGGGCTTCTATTACCAGCCCGAAAGTCACCTTTTCGATCTGGTTCCGGAGCTGTACTGTCTTGATTACATCCTGGGATGGATGGGGGAAGCGGTCATGGAGGACCACCTGAGAAAGTTGCTTGGAGAAGAGTGGATGTTCACGGGGGAGGCAGGACGAATCCTCAAACAGTGGTGGTCACAGGGAAATCAGAATGATCTCCCCGTATTTTTAGAACAAAATGGAATAGCGAAAATGAGCATGGAGCGCATGATAAAACGCTGGGAGACGGTCCTGGCATAATGAACCACGTCTATTTCCCCTCTACGCTGTCCAAAACCTCCCACCGCAGATAGGTTGTTTCGATCTCTTTTTCCAGTGCCTCCAATCGCGCAGTCGCTACGGCCATCGCGTCTTTCCCCTTTTTATAATAGAGGGGATCGGACATGGATTTGAACAGCTCCTCTTTTTCCCCTTCCAACAAAAGCAATCGATCGGGAAGTTCGAGGAGTTCTTTTTTTTCTTTGAATGTCAGTGTTCTTTTTTTGGCCGGTTTTTCCCGTTTTTTTGCCTTTGATTCAACGGTTCCAAGAACCGGGGAGGATTCTTCCTTCGCAGGCCTTTGCGAAAGCCAGTCATCATACCCACCCGCATATTCTCCGATATGCCCGTCTCCTTCAAACACGAGCGTTCCTGTCACGACGTTGTTGAGGAACTCCCGGTCATGGCTTACCAGCAGGAGCGTTCCATCGTAATTAAAGAGCAATTCTTCCAAAAGTTCCAGGGTTTCCGCATCCAGATCATTGGTGGGTTCATCCAGCACCAGGATATTTGCCGGTTGTGTAAAGAGTTTGGCCAGCATCAATCGGTTCTTTTCTCCACCGGAAAGAACGCGTACGGGGGTGGAGCATCGTTCCCGCGAAAAAAGGAAGTCTCGAAGGTGCGTGATCACGTGACGTTTCTGTCCGTTGAAAATAATGAAGTCGTTGCCATCGCCGATGTTGTCCGCTACCGTCTTTTCCTCATCCAACTGTTCTCGAAGCTGCCCAAAATAGAGGATCTGCAAATTGGCGCCATGCCGTACCGTCCCGCTGTCAGGCGCTATCTCTTTCAGCAATATTTTTAACAGGGTTGTTTTTCCTGCCCCATTGGGCCCTATAATTCCGACCTTATCTCCGCGCAGAATCGTCGTGGAGAAATCCCTGATAACGGGTGTTTCTTCATAGGAAAAGCTCACCTCTTTGGCCTCAGCCACGAGCTTTCCGCTTCGTTCTCCTTCCTGAATCCGCAGTTTCACATTGGCCGTTTTTTTTCGTCGCGCCCGAAATGCTTCGCGCATCTTCAAAAGCGCCCTGACACGACCCTCGTTGCGGGTCCGGCGAGCTTTGATGCCTTGTCTGATCCAGACTTCCTCGACATTTCGCTTTCTGTCGGACTCCCTGTCCTGCTTATCTTCCGCATCCATCACCGCTTCTCTTCTTTCCAGATACGTCTCGTAATTACAGTCGTAGGAAAAAAGTCGGCCGCGGTCAATTTCCACAATTCTGGTGGCAATCCGTTTCAGAAAGGCTCGGTCATGGGTAACAAAAAGAAGGGTTTTCACGTGGCGAAGGATAAGATCCTCCATCCACAGGATGCTGTCAATATCAAGGTGATTGGTGGGTTCATCCAGGAGGAGCAGGTCGGGTTTTCCAACCAGGGCGCGGGCGAAGAGCGTACGGCGTTTCAAGCCCGCGGAAAGTTTTTCGAAGGGCCATTGACCTTCCAGACCCGTCCGGGAAAGCGCTGTTTCAACTGCCTGCGATATCCCCCATTCATCATCGGCGCTGAACTTTTCCTGCATTTCTCTGCATCGCTTTTCATATTCATCAGCCGATGAGGAAGGGAACCTCCGTCGCAAGGCCTGGTATTCCGCAAACGCCCTCCCCTTTTCGCCAAGACCTTGAGCCACCACCTCAAAAACCGTCCCCGCATACCCTTCCGGAACCTCCTGCCTGAGCGATGAGACAGTAACCCCTTTTTGCCGCCAAACCTCGCCGCTGTCAGGCTCCATTTCGCCATGCAGCAATCTGAGCACCGTCGATTTTCCGACACCGTTCCGGCCCAGCAGGCAAACACGTTCTCCCCGCTCAATCTGCCAGGAGATGTTTTCGAGCAGCGGAGGCTCGGCAAACCCCCAGGTTGCATTTCTCATACCGATCAGAGCCACAGGCATTTCCTCATTAGCAGGTCAGGACGGGAGATGGGTTCATCAGGAAACCATTTTCACTGAATATCCAGAGTCTTGGAGAATTCGATATCCGGCCACTGCTCCATGCAGTATTCGAGCTGCCACTGGCTGGTGGTCATGTAAGACAGGCGGCCTTCCGCGTCATGGGCCATATTGGCCATGTTCTTTTTTTCAAATTCACCCATTTTTTTCCGATCTTTGGAGGAAACCCAGCGGACGACTTTGAAATCGATCGGTTCGTAAGTGGCATCAACGCCATATTCGGTCTTGAGCCGTGCAACGGTTACGTCAAATTGCAGGACTCCCACCGCACCCAGGATATAATCGCTTCCCATGACGGGCCTGAAAAACTGTACGGCTCCCTCTTCGGTAAGCTGGGTTAACCCCTTCTGGAGATGTTTTACTTTCAGGGCATTTTTCAGACGCACGCGCCTGAAATGTTCAGGGGCGAAATTCGGAATTCCAGTAAATTGGAGCGCCTCCTTTTCGCTGAAAGTATCTCCGATTTTCACGGTTCCATGGTTATGAATCCCTATAATATCGCCGGGAAACGCTTCCTCGATATTTTTTCTGTCCTGCGCCATGAATATGGTGGCGTTGCCGAGAGAAACTTCCTTTCCGATACGGTGATGAAGAACTTTCATCCCCCGGTTGAATTTTCCGGAACAGACCCGGATGAAAGCAATTCTATCCCGATGGGCGGGATTCATATTGGCTTGGATCTTGAAAGCAAAACCTGAAAAAGACTCCTCATATGGAGAGACCTCCCGGGAAATCGCGGCACGTGGTCCCGGGTGCGGGGCCATTTCCACAAAGGCATCCAGCATCTCCTTTACCCCGAAATTATTGATGGCGCTTCCAAAGAAAACCGGCGTCTGGTTGCCTTTCAGAAAATGTTCCATTTCAAAAGGATCCACGGCGCCTCGAATCAAATCGATGTTTTCCCTCAGTCTGCCGGCCTGGCTTCCAAGATACCGATCCAGAGCCGGGTCGTTCAGGTCGCGGATCACCACCCCTTCCTTTCCGATTGTTTCCTTTCCCGGTTCAAACAGATGCAACTGTTTGTGATAGAGGTTATAGACCCCTTTGAACCGTTTTCCCATGCCGATGGGCCAGCTAAGAGGCGTACATTCAATCTGCAATTTGTTTTCGATTTCATCCAGGATATCAATGGGCGCCAGACCTTCCCGGTCCAGCTTGTTGATAAACGTAATAATCGGGGTGTTGCGCATGCGACAGACCTCCATCAGTTTTTCGGTCTGCGGCTCTACACCCTTTGCGTTATCAATGACCATCAAGGCGCTGTCAACAGCGGTGAGGACCCGGTAGGTATCTTCGGAGAAGTCTTGGTGGCCGGGTGTATCCAAAAGATTGATTTCAAAATCCCTGTAATTAAACTTCATGACGGAGGTTGTTACGGAAATACCTCTTTCCTGTTCAATGGACATCCAATCGCTCGTGGCGTGTCGTGCGGCTTTCCTTGCCTTGACCGCGCCTGCCTGCTGAATCGCCCCTCCGAAGAGGAGGAGTTTTTCCGTCAGAGTCGTCTTTCCCGCATCGGGATGACTGATAATCGCGAAAGTACGCCTGCGATTTACTTCTTTTTCATTGTATTTCATCATTCCTGTTTTCTATACTGCTCCCTTAAAGAGATTCAAGGCCCCGGAAAATCAGAATCCATGGGATTTTGTTCTGGGCTGAGAGTTCCGGATCCGCTACAATGGAGAAGGATGGATCGGCAGACTTTCGAAAACCCCGTGATTTCAGGGGAAATATAATGGTCAAATGGACGTTGTCAACTGCCGGATGGGGATGGAAAACAGAACAATTTCGAGGAAAATCCTGTCTGATCAATGGCTGGGAGAATCTAATACTTAAATGTTGCGCGAAAAACTGACCTTGGCAATATAATTCAAGCAATATCATGTTGTTACAGAGATGAAGCCGCGTAAGAGCCGTAAATTATTCGATTTGTTGATTTGCGATTTATAACTATCTGAAAAGACAATCATCTTTGGAAGACACGATGTAGGAATGTCTTGTCTTCAATGTAACCATCATCTTAGATTCACCTTTAATAACAATATGTTATATGATTCACTTAAAAATGTCCTGTGATTTACGGTTGTTACATGGCATCAATGGTTCAACTTATTGATTTAACATTGTTTTATTGATACAGTCTAAATTTCGCGCAACATTTAAGATATGGGTAAGGTGGAATCGGGAATCTGGAAAGTTTTCGTATCGTCACCCGCAATTCCGGGACAGCCCATTTATGCTAAGCTGGCAGATCAATTGTTCACCGGTTTTAAAAATCTTCAAATTCACTTAT
>JBBSAR010000280.1:0-6049 GCA_038252125.1 Desulfatiglandales bacterium | reverse complement strand
TCCAAAAGGGAATTCCGGTTTATCTTTATGGCATACTCTTCGTTTTTTGGGATGACCATGTTGTAATCCGGAAATCTGGTTTCCAGCAGCCGAATCATTAGAAAACCGCTATTTTTTCTTGCAATACAGTTTTTGTCCTCAAATCCTATCTGTAGGGTTCCTCCTTCAGAGGCCATTTTGTTAATTTCCGACATGCCTTTTTTTGCCACAAGAAGACCGGCTTTCAAATTAAGGGTCGCTACATTAGGGACAGGCTTATCCACCAGTGAAAGTCGATGACCATCGGTAGCTACCATTCTGAGAAAACTGCCCGAATCCGAAGAAATCTTTTCCGTTAAAATCCCCGACAATTTAAAACCTGCCTCTTCAGCGGTTACAGCATAAATCGTTTTGTTAATCATATCGCAAAGGGTTTCCCCTTCTATTTCAATCATGCTCACCCCTTCAGGTTCCATAAAACCCGGAAATTCATCAGCATCTATACAGGCCAGATCAAACCTGGCAACGGTGTCTGAAATGAGGACACGGTTATTTTCCTTTTCTTTGATATGAAACGTTTCAGAACGGCTTTCCCTTATTATTTCGAAGAGCTTACGACCTGAAATGGTGATGCTTCCGTCTTTTATTACATCCGCCTTGACGATTTGCCTGAATCCCAGTTCCAAATCCGTCGCGGAAAGTTGCACTTCCGAGCCTTGTGCCGTAAAAAGGATCGTCGAAAGAACAGGCATATTGCTTTTTCTTTCAATTATGCTTTGAACCCGTGAGACAGACTTTAAAAGTTCATCCCTGCTAATTTTTATCTCCATGGCTTTTTCAGCACTCCTTTGGTTTTTATATGTTTATAGTAAAAGAAGATATAACAATAATAATAAGGATGACAATTTGTTTATAAATTAATTAATATGTTGAAATAATAGATAAAATATTACATTTTCACTGGTAAAAAAGTAGACACTCTCTTCTGGATTAAAAAAAAATTCTCTTCAGGATGAACTTTTATACAAAGTTTGATCACGTTCTGAACATTCCTGTTTCGATTGGCCCCATGCAAGCAAAAAATCTTTTAATCGGTTTACATCATCTTTGATGCGTGGATTATTTTTCTTTTCTTTCTCAATGTTTTTGAGCGCGTAAACAACGGTGGAATGATCCTTTTTCCCAAAGGCGTTCCCTATTTCCTTCATAGTCAACCCGGTCAGATCTCTGCTCAGAAAAATGGCTATTTGACGAGGGTAAGAAAACTGTCTTTTTTTTTTGTTTGATAACAGGTCATTCAACGAGATATTGAAGTAACCGGCGGTCAACTTTTGTATGCTTTGGAGGTCTATTTTCTCTTCGGGTCTGTTTTTTGTGATGAAGCGCACCATGGACATTCCAATTTCACGTCCATAAAGGGAGGAACGAATCTTCAGATCCTGAAGATATTTGTTTATTTCATCCAAATTCTGAACAGATTTTGCCAGAAACAAAATGACATCCTCGGACAGATGAAGTTTCATTGTTTTTTCTTTTCTTTTTATTAAGGCAATTTTGGTTTGCTGATCGCTCGACTCTATTTTCGTTACAAGGCCCCATTGCAGACGTGATTTGAGGTGTGGCATAAGGTTCTCAATTTTGTTTGGAGGACAATTTGCGGCTACAACAATCTGTTTTTTTGATTCGATAAAAGCGTTGAAAATTTGTATGCAACTCTGTTGTAACTCGTTATGATCCGCGATGAGATGAAAATTGTCCAAAAGAAGCAGATCGGGCATGGTGTTTCTATTTTGGCTGTTGATTCTGCTGCCCAACGTCTTAAAATGGAATTTTAAATCATAGGAAGAAAAGTATAAGACTCTTGTGGATGGTTTTTCGGCGATTAAATGATTTCCGATGGCATGTAGAAGATGGGTCTTCCCAGAGCTATTGGTGCTGTAAATATAAAACGGGTTATATTTTGTGCCTGGTATCTGAACAATCTCCAGCGCCGATGACCAGGTAAGTTCATTGCAGTCGGAAATGACGAAGTTATGGAAGGTAAATTCCGGATTGAGTCCATTATCGTCATTTATCGTATTCTCGCTTGGTTCCAACTTTTCCGGAGTCTCTTGAATTTCAGGGAGCCATGGCGTTTCTCCGTGAACAAAGCGAAGCTTTGGAAACAAGCTTAGATTTTCTTTTAAAAAGTTTCGAATCTGATACGTATAGTTGTCTTTTAACCATCTTGCTACAAACTTATTAGGAACTTCAATTGTGGCTCTTTTTGAGTCAACCGTTTTAAGGGATGTATGTGATATCCAGGTTTCAAATTCGGCTTTCGAGATATCCGCGGAAAATCCTTTTTTTACGCGCTCCCATATATCATTTTCTATAGTCATTCTGTAATTTTTTTCTATAGTTATACGAAATTTTTTAAAATGGTTGAAAAATTGCAATTGTAGTTTTTTTTTGCAATAATAGCAATGTAAATTATTATTTTGCGGGCAATTAGGCTTTAGAAATTTAATGGAATGGCGTCTCCGCGAATAAATGGTGAGGGCACTGGGTCCAAATATTTTTTTACCTGACAACAATGTAATGTAAGGAGAATGAATGATGACGTGTTTGGTGGCACTCGCCGGAAAAGGAGGTACTGGAAAGACCACGACAGCCGGTATGTTGATAAAATATCTAGTGGAAAATGGTAAATCACCGGTTCTTGCAGTGGATGCGGATGCAAATGCAAATCTTAACGAGGTTTTGGGCCTGGAAGTCGAGGAAACCCTGGGAGATGCACGAGAAAAGATGAAAGGAGGGGCTTCCGCCGGCATGACGAAAGATGTTTACATGGAAATGAAAATTCAGCAGGCCGTCGTGGAAGCTGATAACTTTGATCTCGTCGTCATGGGGCGACCTGAAGGGGCGGGGTGTTATTGCGCTGCCAATACGTTGCTGACCCAATATCTTGAGAGATTGATCGATAACTATAATTATATCGTGATTGATAACGAGGCCGGAATGGAGCATTTAAGCCGCCTTACCACGAAGAATATTGACATTCTTCTCGTGGTTTCCGATCCCTCTCGTAGAGGTCTGCAGGCCGCCTCGCGAATCGTGGAACTGAGCGGTGTTTTGCCCTTGAATATCGGAGAGAAAGTAGTGATGGTCAATCGGGTGAAAAGCGGACAGGAAGAATCCATCAGAAAAATTTTAAAGGAGTACTCACTTGAAATGGTCGGAATGGTACCCGAAGACCCTCAAGTGGAAGAGTTTGATCTTGAGGGAAAACCCACGATTCAGCTTGAAAAAGAAAGCAGAGCCATGAAAGCGGCTTATGCTATTTTCGACAAAATTTTGCAGGACAGATAACTATATATTGTGTTTTAATTTTTTTAAATACTACATATTGAATATTTCAAAAGCGCAAAACCCATTAAAATCACAGTAAAAATTTCTTGACAATTGGTTGATATTTTTCTACTTTGAGTATATCCCTTTAGATTGAGGGATTTTTTTGCCCGTCTTTTGTTCTATTTTTCACAAAAAGACTGAAGAGAACTTTTTGTCTTTGATTGCTCAGGTATTTTGGTAAGCGGTGCAAGAGAAAAGCCGCGGATTGTTAACAAACAAAGATTAGGAAGAAGGAGGTAAGGAAATTGGCCTTTGAGATTCCAGTACAGCCCTATTCAGGAAATATAGGGGAAACCACCATTGGAGCCGGAAGCAGTGCCGTTAAATTGGGCGGAGAAGACGCATATCCTTTTCATATTTTTGAAGGAAACACGCCCAATCCACCGAAAATCGCTATGGAAGTGTGGGACTATGATCCTTCCGAAGAATGGCCTGCTGCTGCCATTGCACCTTTCAAGGACGTTATTGCCTCTCCCGAGGCATGGGCCAAGAAATGTGTTGAGAATTACGGGGCGGACATTATCGTCCTTCAACTTAAAAGTACAGATCCCAACGGAATGGACAGGGATGCAAATGCAGCCGCTGAGGTGGCAAAAAAGGTAGCCCAGGCGGTTTCTGTACCGCTTGTGGTTTGGGGTACGGCAAACAACGCAAAAGATGAAGAGGTTCTTAAAAAGATCTCGGAAAAATGCGAAGGCATGAATGTAGGGCTGGGGCCGGTTGAAGAAGCGAATCACAAAGGCGTCGGGGCCAGCGCACTCGGTTATGGGCATACCATTATCGCCAGCTCTCCAATCGATGTGAACCTGGCAAAACAGCTTAATATTCTGCTCGGCAATCTGGGTGTGAAAGGCAACAAAATAATTATTGACCCCACGACAGGGGGTTTGGGCTATGGTCTCGAATACAGCTATTCCGTCATGGAACGGATCAAAATGGCTGCTCTCACACAAGAAGACGAAAAACTCCAGATGCCGATGATCAACAATATCGGAAATGAGGTCTGGAAGTGCAAAGAGGCAAAGGAAAGCATTGCGGATGCTCCGACCTTTGGAGATCCCGAACGGCGAGGAATTCTGATGGAATCGACCGCGGCTGTTGCTTACCTGCTTGCCGGATCCGATGTGGTTATTTTAAGACATCCCGAGAGTGTTCGTCTCACAAGGGCTTTTATCGAATTGCTCCTGAATGGCGGAGTAGCAAGTGATGTGAAAGAAATTTCCAAAGTTCTGGCTCTCGATGAAGCCGACCTTCTTGCTATCTCACCTGAGCCCGATTTAAATATTGCCGAAGCGGCTGGCGCGCCTAAGGCAAAACCTGCTGCTGCAGAGAAAAAGGCGCCCGCTGCAGAGAAAAAAGCAGCCGCGCCCGAGACGCCTGCGAAGACGGAAGCCAAGGTTGAGGTAAAAGCCGCGCTCAAGAAGGACGAAGCCAAACCGAAAGTAGATAAGGAAGCAGAAGCCAAAGCGAAGATGGAAGCGGAGGCGAAAGCCAAAGCTGACGTGGAAGCCAAGGCGAAGGCGGAACTGGAAGCCAAAGCCAAGGCGGAAGCAGCCGCTAAAGCCAAAGCGGACGTGGAAGCCAAAGCCAAGGCGGATTCCGCAGCCGCGGCAAAAGCCGCGGAGGTGGCGAAGAGAGAGGCTGATGAGCAGAGCCTAAGAGAGAAAAGGGCCAAGGAGCAGGAAGCACGGCGGGCACAGAAGACCGTGACAGCGGGTGAGGATGTTCTTAAGACAGCCGCCAAGATTCAGAAGACTGATCTTGAAAAGATGCTGGAAGTGCTCAACAGGATCCACAAGAGAAATATCGGATAACCATCAAGCAACGCGCGCAGTTCTGCGCCTGCAGCTCAAAATCGAAAACATTTTAATATAATTATGAGGAGGAACCTCTAATGGCAGAAGAACAAGCGAAACTGGTAAAACTGGATAAGAAAAAGGTGGTAGATCCGGTTGAAGCCTCATGCGACGTCGCATCACAGGAAATGATTGCCAGGGCGACGGAATTAGGAATCGAGACGGTCTTTGACAGAAACTTAAGCATGAAACCTTGTAACATCGGGATTCAGGGAACATGCTGTAAGAATTGTGCTATGGGGCCCTGTCGTCTCCCCCTTCCCAAGGGAGGGATTGAAGGTGAAGATGAAAGAAAGGGACTTTGTGGCGCCACCGCCAATACTATTGCGGCGAGAAACTTTATCCGAATGATCGCGGGTGGTGCGGCGGCCCATTCCGACCATGGACGCTCCGTGGCGGAAGTTTTTCTGTCGGCTGCAAGGAAAGAGACGGATGCCTACCAGATCAAAGATACGGTCAAACTGGTTGCCGTTGCCAAGGAACTGGGAGTGGCAACGACCGTTGAAGTGGATGGCCAGCAAGTGGATCGTGATCTGGATGAAATCGCTGTCGAAGTGGGAGAGACCGCGCTGCGAGAATGGGGCAAGCCCGAAGGCGAACTTCTTTATTTGAAGAGAGCGCCCAAAGCCCGTTACGAAATTTGGAAAAAGCAAGGGGTGCTTCCCAGGAACATCGACCGCGAGATCGTTGAAATCATGCATCGTACCCATATGGGTGTTGATCAGGATTACAAAAATCTGATGAAGCAGGGTACTCGTGCCTCACTGGCCGATGGTTGGGGTGGTTCCATGATCGGAACAGACCTTCAGGACGTTATGTTT
>JBBSAR010000279.1:0-6051 GCA_038252125.1 Desulfatiglandales bacterium | reverse complement strand
GCAAAACATCTCTTTTGGATGTGGGTCCGGCGGGGCAAAAAGGCAGTCGGTCCGGATGCGATCGTCCACCACCTTGGCAAAACCCTCAAATTCGTCCCTGTGCATATCTTTGCAGACAAATTCCCCAAGCCCTCGGTTCAATCTTGCCTGCTGAGTGGGACAGGACGGAACGGAGATCAGGACCTCGTTCTCCTTTTCTTCGATTTCGTATCCCACAAGAATGCACCAGGGAAAAAGCTGGAGCGCTTTCACAAAACCTTTTAGCCCGGATTCTCGGATTTCAAATCGCTCCAAGAGATCTTTTGCCGCCATGCCGGCCACCCGTCCCCATACCTGTTCATTGAGCCGTTCCGCGGTCTCCTGATCAAAACGCTCCCCCACCTTGATAAACCAGAACGCGTCCATGACCCGGTAATGCCAGAGGAGAAATTCGATGTATTTCTTCAGTTCCGGTTCTTTCATATTGTTGAAGATATTCAGATTCATATTGTCTCCTCTTCCGTTATCCCTTTTCCTCCACCACGCAACTCAATTCCCCTTTTGCCAAAAGCACATGAACCGCATCGCCTTTCCTGACGCATCCTGCATCTTTCAGGATGGTTTTTTCGGGCAATTTACTGGTGATGCTGTATCCGCGATCAAGGATAGCAAGAGGACTCAGATCGTTTATCCTTTTCTCCAGAAGCGATCGCTCCATCTTCAGATCCGCGAGACGCTGATGGATCGCCCTGGCCAAAGAGACCTGCTGAAAAGCAAGCATCTGTCTCATGGAAGCGGCTCTCATGGCCGGAGAGTGCAGACGCAGCGCCCGCATCTCAGCGGAAAGCCCTTGTCTTTTCACTTCGATTGCGTTTCTCATCAAACGAGTCAGGCGAACGAACAGATCATCTACGCGAAACAATTGGTCCTGGATCTTCTTTCTGGGACTTTTCATCCGCGCGGTGAGGGAATGGACCAGCTCCCCCCTTGTTCCTATTTTCAGAAGAATGGCGGTTTTGAGCCGTGCGTGAGCAGCCTCCAGCCTGTTTTGGAGAGATTCCTTTTCCTGAACCAATATTTCAGCTGCCACCGATGGGGTAGCCGCCCTGAAATCGGCGGCCAGATCGGAAATAGACCAATCGATTTCATGACCGACCGCGGACACCACCGGGACGAGGGATCGCCTGATGGCATAGGCAAGTTCCTCCTGGTTGAACGCCCAAAGATCTTCCAGGGAACCGCCCCCTCGCGTCAATACAACGACATCGACCTTCAGATCGCGGTTGACCAGATCAAGGGCTTCCACCATGTCCTGACACGCCTGCTCCCCTTGCACCCTGACGGGAACAATAACAATCTCCATATTAACGAATCTTCTTTGAATCACTTTAAGAAAATCCCTGATGGCCGCCCCCGTAGGGGAGGTAATCACGGCGATTCTTTTTGGAAGAAAAGGCAGAGGCTTCTTGATTTCCCGATCAAAGATCCCCTTTGCGGACAGCTTTCTTTTGACCTGCTCAAAAGCCATGGCCAGGGCCCCGACACCCATCGGCTCCATATAATCCAGAACGATCTGATATTCTCCCCTGGGGGCATAGATTCCGAGCCTGCCCTGGACAAGAACTTTCATGCCGTCTTCGGGTGTGAACTTCAGATACCGTGCCTGCATCCGGAACATCACCGCTCTGAGCTGGGCCTTCTCGTCCTTGATCACCATATAAAAATGTCCGGAAACCGGTTTTCGGAAATTGGAGATTTCTCCTTCCACCCAGACAAATTCAAATTGCTTTTCAAGGGCTTCCTTTATGGCCTCCGTCAGTCCGCTGACGGTAAAGACCCCTGGGCCCTGATTTTCTTCGTTTGACGGCATCAGTCTTTCACCTTATGTTTTTATTTTCAATCATCATAGGAAATTCATACCCTATACTCAAGATGAATTTCTTGCGAGCGTGGGAAATCGAGAGAAAATCCCTTGACCCCCCCGGGTTTGTCTCCTATATTCCGACGAAGATGAAAGGTCGCCCCCAATGGGCTAAATGAAAGGCGGTTACATTGTTTATCACGTTTGAAGGCATAGAAGGATGTGGAAAGTCAACCCAGGCGAGACTGCTGGTTGAACGGCTGACGCGACTGAAGGTCCCATCCATCCTCACCATGGAGCCGGGAGGGACGGAAATAGGCATGGGCATCCGGCGCATTCTTCTCGACGCGCGAAACCGGGATCTGCCACCCCTTGCAGAGCTGCTCCTCTATGAGGCCGACAGGATAATTCATGTGGAAAGACTCATCCGGCCCGCCCTGCATGCGGGAAAATGGGTTGTGTGCGACCGTTTTTTCGATGCAACCACCGCTTACCAGGGGTATGCCAGAGAACAGGATATGCGCACGGTGGCGATGCTGAATCAGATGGCCGCTCGAGGCATTCTTCCGGATCTCACTTTCCTGATCGATTGTCCAGTCGAGGTGGGATTGGCCCGCGCCCTCAAAAGAAATGACAGTTGCGTGGAACAGGGGCAGGATCGTTTCGAAAAGGAAAAGCTCGATTTCCATGTCTCCGTAAGACAAGGATACCTCTCCATTGCCCGAGACAACCCGGAACGCTTTATCGTCGTAGATGGAACCCTGAAAGTGGACGAACTGGAGAAAATCATATTCAGCCGCATAAAGCCACTCCTGCCTCAGGGGGCACGGACATCATGCTCTTTTCCCGAATAGTAGGTCAAAGCAAAGCCAAGAAATTTCTCCGACAGGTCATGTCCCGTGAAAAAATGCCTCATGCGTATCTTTTTACTGGAATCGCGGGGATTGGAAAAACCATGACAGCCATGGCCCTTTGCATGGCCCTCAACTGTCGAAATTCCAGCGGCGTTGAAGGATGCGGACGATGTCCCGCTTGCAAACAGATGCTCAGCGGGAATTCCCCTGATTTTTTTTGTCTTGCACCCGACGGCCAGAACGTGAAAATAGAACAGATCCGGGAGTTGAACAGACAGCTCGCCTTTGCTCCGGTTGATCGTTTCCGGGTAAGCATCATCCGCAATGCCGAAACCATGACCGGCGAAGCGGCAAACGCCTTTCTGAAAACCCTGGAAGAACCGCCATCCGGAAACATCCTGATTTTGAATACCACGGAACCGATTGATCTCCTTCCAACCATTGTTTCACGCTGCCAGAGATTATCGTTCCAACCCATTCCGGTGGAGGGAGTGCGCAGGTGGCTTATGGAAACAAAAGGGCTGCCGGAATCTGAGGCCGGAATTATGGCCCGTATATCTCAGGGAAGCCCGGGGCTGGCGCTGGAGATGTCGGAAACAAATTTTCAGGAAAAAAGGAAGGAATGGGTTTCACATCTGTTGTCCCTGCACGATATGACCAGGGCAGACGCCGTCTCGCTGGCCTTTGACATGGCAAGCGGGGCGAAAAGTCAAAAAGGAAGTTCCGGCGACAGGGAAAACAGTTTGCTGACCCTGATGGAGATCTGGAAGACATGTTATCGCGACGTTCTGGTCCTTTCCACCGGCAGCCCCGCGAGGATGCTTATCAATGAAGACTTCCAGGAACCGTTGCAAAACATTGCAGGACGTTATAGCTTACAGGGTATTGTGGAGTGCATTCTGATGGTCGATCGAGCCCATGGGGAAATTAAAAGGATGAGAAATCCGCCGCTGGTCATGGAAAATCTCGTATTGCGTTTAAAGGATGCCTTGCAGGGCGTCGGAACGGAAGGGGAAAACAGGGTAGGTTTATGAGCAAAATTGTCGGCATCCAGTTCAGAAATCGTGGAAATGTGTACGATTTTAACAGCGGTCATTTTGTTCTCAAAAAGGGTGACAAAGTCATGGTTGTCACCGAAGAAGGGCCGGCCATCGGTTGTGTCTGTACCGAACCGCAAATCAAATCTGAAGACGGACCCGATCGTGAACTCAAGAAGATATTCCGCCTTGCCACAAAAGAAGAGATCGAAAGATACGACAAGTGCTGTCAACTGGAAGAGAAGGTCTACAATTACTGTTACCTGAAGATCCGCGAAAAATCGATTCCCATGAGTCTCGTATCAGTGGAAAGACGATTTGACGGCAGTAAAATTGTCATTTTTTTCACAGCCGATGGGCGTGTGGATTTCCGGGAACTCGTGAAAGATCTGGTGGGGCAATTCAGGACCAAGATTGAAATGAGGCAGATCGGAGTAAGACACCAGGCAAAGATGGTTGGCGGGATCGGCGTATGCGGAAAATCCCTGTGCTGTTCCTCTCACCTGAAAGCCTTTGCACCGGTAACCATCAAAATGGCGAAAATACAGAATATTTCGCTGAATCCCAGCAAGATTTCAGGGATGTGCGGCAGGCTCATGTGCTGTCTGACCTATGAATATGACTATTACGATAAAACATCCCGAAAGATGCCAAAAATCGGGCAGAAAGTAAAAACAGAAAAGGGTGAAGGAAAAGTCATCCGGCGCAATATCCTCAAGGAAGAGGTCACCGTTCTTCTCGATTCCGGAGAGGAAATAGAAACCCGGACAATCGTTCTGGAAACCCAAAGCATCCCCCCCAGTGAAAAACCTAAAACACCGAAAAGAAAGAAAAGAAGGAGTAACCGGTAGTGCCATCACGAAATCCGTTTTATATCACAACACCGATTTATTATGTAAATGCCGAGCCCCACATAGGCCATGCCTACACAACGATTGTAGCGGATGTGCTGAATCGTTTTCATAAGCTTTCAGGGGAAGAAACCTTTTTCCTTACAGGCACGGATGAGCACGGAGAAAAGATTGTGGAAGCTGCCAGGCGCCTGGGGCAGTCTCCAAAGGCCTATGTGGACGGAATCAGCAGCCTGTTCAAGGATCTCTGGCCGAAATTGAATATCTCCTACAACCGATTCATCCGGACAACCGATGAGCTTCATAAGAACATTGTCAGCCAAATCCTTACTCTGGTAAAAGACAGAGGAGACATCTATTTCAGCGAGTACGAAGGCCTTTACTGTGTGGGTTGTGAGCGTTTTTATACGGAAAAGGAATTGGTGGATGGAAAATGCCCGGATCATGACACGGAATTGAAAGTCATTCGGGAAGCCAACTATTTCTTTAAAATGGGCCGGTATCAGGACTGGCTTATCGACCACATAAAAGAGCATCCGAATTTCATAAGACCTGAAAGATACCGCAACGAAGTACTCTCCTTTCTCAGTGAACCCCTGGAAGATCTTTGCATCTCCAGACCTAAATCCAGGCTCACCTGGGGGATTACCCTGCCCTTTGATGAAAATTTTGTAACCTATGTCTGGTTTGACGCCCTGATCAATTATGTATCCGCCATCGGCTATCCGGACGGCGACCTGTTCAAGAAATTCTGGCCCGCGGCCCAACACATTATTGCCAAAGATATCCTGAAACCCCACGGCATTTATTGGCCATGCATGCTCAAATCCGCGGGCATTGAACTATACCAGAACCTCAACGTCCACGGATACTGGAACATGAGTCACGGCAAAATGTCCAAATCCATCGGCAACGTGGTCAAACCGCTCGATCTTGTGGACGTATACGGGCTGGATGCCTTTCGCTATTTTCTCCTCAGGGACATGGTCTTCGGGCTTGATTCCGAATTCAGCGAAAAGGCGCTGGTTGCCCGCTTGAATGCCGACCTCGCCAATGATCTCGGGAATCTGGTAAGCAGAAGTCTGACCATGATGCAGAAATATTTCAAGGGAATATTGCCGGAAAGCGGACCGATGATGGAAGAGGATGAAGAGCTGAAAAATAGCGCTCTTGGGCTGATTGATGAATTCGGGCGCCTGATTGGGGAAATGGGACTTCACAAGGCATTGATGGTTGTGTGGGAAGTCATTGGCAAGCTGAACAAATATATTGACGCCATGGCGCCGTGGGTCTTGGCCAAAACGGACAGGACCAGGCTTGAAACGGTCATTTTTCATCTATACGAAACCCTGAAAATTGTGGCTTCTCTCTTGTGGCCTTTCATACCGGAGACAGCCGAAAAGATTCAGGCCCAGTTGAGCATGAAAAAAAAGGGGGCAGAGCTTTCCCTCGAAGACCAGAAGGCCTGG
>JBBSAR010000278.1:0-6060 GCA_038252125.1 Desulfatiglandales bacterium | reverse complement strand
TGTTGCATTTCAGCTGAATGCCCAGCTTCAGAATCTGGTCAATTTCGTCTTTTAGAATAGACCGGGGCAGACGATAGGCGGGGATTCCCCACCGAAGCATCCCGCCCGGTTCCGGAAACTGGTCAAATACGGTCACGCCGTACCCTCTCAATGCCAGGTCCTTTGCCGCGGTCAGTCCAGAAGGTCCCGCTCCGATCACGGCAATCTTTTCCTTGCGTGTGACCGGGACCGGTTTTTCGGGAGGTCTGGAGGCATTGTCCGTGATGAAGCGTTTTAGATTCTTTATGTCGAGGGGTACGTCCAAGGTGGAACGCCTGCATTTGGATTCGCATTTATGGTTACATACCCTGCCGCAGATACTTGGAAAGGGGTTGGTTTTAAGCAGTACCTTGTATGCGTCATTAAGACGTCCCGCCCTGATAAGACCGGTGTAGCTTGGTATGTCCATGCCGATGGGACAGGCGTTCATACAGGGAGATTTGAAAAGGGCGGAACAGACCGCTGCGGGACAATGTTTATCGCGAATGTGGGACTCATATTCACTCCGGAAATAGCGCAAGGTGGAAAGCACGGGGTTTGGCGCCGTTTGACCAAGACCACACAAAGCGGTATTCTTGAGAATTTCCGCCCATTGTTCCAGTGTCTCGATATCTCCTTCTTTTCCGTCTCCCTCGCAAATCCTTGTCAAGATTTCCAGCATCTTTTGAGTTCCAACGCGGCAGGGCGTGCATTTTCCACACGATTCGTCCCGACAGAATTCCATGAAGAACC
This sequence comes from Desulfatiglandales bacterium, assembly GCA_038252125.1. Lineage (GTDB taxonomy): Bacteria > Desulfobacterota > DSM-4660 > Desulfatiglandales > Desulfatiglandaceae > DUZB01. The sequence goes on along the minus strand of JBBSAR010000278.1, from coordinate 5,289 downwards.
GGGCTACATCCACCACGCATTTGTCTTCGTCCATGACGATCATGCCGCCGGAGCCGACGATAGCCCCCAATCGGGTAATGGATTCGTAATCCACCGGTGCGTTGAGATGCTGAACCGGGATGCATCCACCTGAAGGTCCTCCCAATTGAACGGCTTTGAAGGGTTTTCCCTTGGGGATGCCACCACCGATATCGTGGATAATGGTCCCTATGGACATGCCCATGGGGACCTCTACCAGACCAACATTTCGAACATCTCCAGTGAGTGCAAAGACCTTGGTGCCTTTGCTCCTTCGGGTGCCGATCCCCGCATACCAGGCCCCACCTTTCAGAATGATCTGGGCAATATTGGCCAGGGTTTCGACGTTGTTGAGGATGGTCGGCTTTTTCCACAGACCTTCCACGGCCGGAAATGGAGGCCTGGGTCTGGGCGTTCCTCTTTTGCCCTCAATGGAGGTCATCAAGGCGGTTTCTTCGCCGCATACAAATGCCCCTGCCCCTCGATAGACTTCCAAATCGAAGTCAAAGCCGGAACCAAGGATGTTTTTCCCGAGGAGTCCACATTCTCTGGCCTGCTGAATAGCCAGGTTCAACATCTTTACAGCAAGAGGGTATTCGGCCCGGCAGTAGATATATCCCTGATGGGATCCTATGGCCTTGGCGGCAATGGTCATGCCCTCCAATACTGCATGGGGGTCGGATTCCAGAACACATCGATCCATGAAGGCTCCCGGGTCTCCCTCATCGGCATTGCAGAGGACGTACTTGATCTCACCCCGGGAGCTTGCGGCAAAGTCCCATTTCACCCCGGTAGGGAATCCCGCGCCGCCTCGTCCTCTGATCCCCGATTTCTTGACCTCTGCGACAACCTCTTGGGGCGACATCTGATATAATGCCTTTGCGCTGCCGAAATACCCATCCCGAGCAATATATTCCTCGATTTTCTCTGCCTGAATGAGGCCGCGGTTGCGCATGACAACAGGGTTCTGCATGCCGAAAAAAGGGATGTCGCGGATGTGAGGGGTTTCTTCTGCGACAGGTAAGGGAGGGCCTTCAAAATCCATTTCTTTCTGTTCCCAACCCCTGGCAAATACAAGGGCCGGATCGATTCGACCTCCCAGAACATGCTCCCGAAATATGCGATGGGCTATTTCTTCATCAACTTCAGCATACCTAACGGGTTCTTCTCCCATCTTCTCAATGGTGACGAGCGGCTCCCTGTTGCAGATGCCTGCACAGCCGGAGGTGGTCATAAGAATATCTTTTCTTCCGGATGATTCCAATTCACTCTTGAATACTTCCCATACTTTATCCGCACCGGAAGAGATGCCACAGGTGCCCATATGAACGGTAATCCGTACACTATTGTTCTTGGGATCCAGGGCCCACGATCGAAGGACTTCTCCTTTTATTCTGTATAGATCCTCAATCTTCAGCTTTGGCATGAGCGCGCTCCTTATTTACTCGTAAGCTTCTAATATCTGAGATATTTTGGACGTTTTCATTTGACGGAAGGTGTGATCATCCACCATGGTGACCGGCGCCAGGCCGCAGGCGCCAAGACACCGAACCGTTTCCAGCGAAAAACGTTTATCGCCGGTGGTTTCCCCCGGTCGTACCGCCAGGGTTTGGGAAAGCCTTTCCAGGATCTTTTTCCCTCCCCGCACATAACACGCCGTTCCAAGACAACACCGAACGGTATGCCTCCCCCTGGGCGTCATGGTAAAAAAGGAGTAGAAGGTTGCCACCCCGTGGACTTCGCTGAAAGGCACGGTGAGTCCGATGGCAACTCTTCTCTGAATGGCCACGGGAAGGTATCCGATCGCCTCCTGAATTTCTTCAAGAACAGGAATCAAAGAACCCGGTCTTCTCCTGTTGTTTTCGATGATGGCCTCCACGGCAACCAGATCCTCTTCCGTAAATTCCTGAATTTCGGCTGTTTCCATATCCGGCTTCTTTTCGTTTATCACCTTGCATCCCTCCTTGAAGAAGATAGCTCGTTTGCGGTCAAACTAGAGGTATAAGCAATGATCATTCCAAAACAGGATTTGCAGAGAGCTGGAGCGCGTGAAAGAATCGTTTGCGTTCGAATCAACCCTATCACCCGTGAATAAATGAGACCCAAGGGTATTGGGGCTGACCTCGGGGTTTTAAAAGAGGAAGCGACAGGTTAGATTTTCCTTTACATCCTGGAAAGAATGTCGACACATTTTTCGGAAGTTTTATCCCAAGGATCGGTTTGGGAATTTGATAACTTGAGTAGCAAGCAAAATCCTATTGGAGAGGGAGCAGTTTTAAATTTTTTGCAGATAGGGGAATGAAAGGGAGATGAAACGATGAGGAAGGTGGATTATGATGAATGGCAAATAGTAAAGAATAACAGATGTTGAACATTGAGTAATCTAAGATAAGGAAAAATATCGAGTATTTTCAGATTAGCAGAAGATAAGGTCGGTAAGCTTATTCTATTTCAGCCATCGAAAGATGGAATATATGATAGTGCTTACAAAAGGTCGGTGGAGGGTTTACATTGGAATTCACATGGGAATAGCGGAGTGGGGAACATATTTTAATAAAGAATAATTACAACCGCTTACAATGATATTGATCAAGATACCAAGGCCACCAATACGTAAACAAAACCAAAAACACAAAGAATATTAATGAGAATGTTCCAGATTTTTGCCATTTTTATCTATCCTCCATTGGATATTGGGAACACAGCAGCATCTTGTAAAAACCCTATACTGTCAAATATCATACAACATCATATTGATAATGTCAATATCAAATGTTTAGATATTCTAAATATGGGTTATGGCATATTATGATATTTTCAAATATTACTATAACTTTTATATGGATTCTGGGCCGTAATTAAAAATTCAGTATGTTTTAAATGCACGGCTTGCCGGGAGAAAGTCACAAAAATTTGAGAAGAAATTGAAATTTTCTTTCTTTGGAAATTATAGAGGATCTTTAGCGTGAGTCTGTGCAGGACAAAATTCAGGAGAAATTTGGCAGGGTGGTGTTCGTTAGGGAAAAGGCCTGGAGACGAGAGGGGGATATGGTTTTGGTCCTTTAAGCGCCAAGCGCCTTTTGAGAGCAAGAAGGGAATAGTAATCGATTTGGAAGCGCCAATCATGAGAGGCAGGAATCAGCCCGTCGCTGGACGGGCTGATTCCTGTTTATTTGCCTATGTTGAAAGCCATCCATAAATGGCCGAAAACGGTAAACCCTGTGCGAACTCCGTGCTGTTAGGCAGCTACTATTTCGGCTTTGATGATGGTCACCGGGGTAACCGGCACATCGTCGAATCCCCCTTTGGAGCCGGTCTGCACGGCTTTGATCTTGTTTACTACCGCGTGTCCTTTCTGAACCTTTCCAAACACTGTATACCCCCAGCCTTTGTCCGTTTTGGAGGTGTGATTCAAGGTGTCATTTTTCTTGACGTTGATAAAGAACTGAGACGTGGCGCTGTGGGGATCTGCCGTGCGTGCCATGGCTACAGTATAGGCCTCATTTTTAAGGCCGTTGTCCGCCTCGTTTTCGATGGGCGACTTCGTTGGTTTGGGTTTCAAGTCCTGGGTCAGTCCGCCACCCTGGACCATGAAACCGTTGATCACCCGGTGAAAAATGGTGTTGTCGTAGTGTCCCTCTTTCACGTATTCAAGGAAGTTGGCGACGGTCTTCGGCGCCTTTTCTTCCTCCAGCATCAAAACGATTTCACCCATGCTTGTCTCAAGTCTTACCATAATAGCTATCCTTTCTTTTTAAAATACAGGGCAACAAAATTCCCTGTTTCATAACGAATCAGACGTCCGAGAGACGGGATTTCGAATATCGGTAAAAACCTTCTCCTGATTTTATGCCTGTTTTCCCTTCCTTCAGATATTTATTCAAAAAGGCCGCATTCCTCAAGGCCTGTTTATCGCCTCTGATTTTTGCCCAATAATCCGTGATTTTATAAACGGTGTCAAGTCCTATGGAATCCATGATCCCAAATGGTCCCACGGCCGTATGCAAAACGCCCATCCAGGATTTGTCTATATCTTCAATAGAGGCCACATCTTTTTCCGCAAGCTTCAGCGCTGAATCCAGGACCGCCATAAGCATATTATTGAAGACATATCCGTTATGCTCCCGTTTGAGAACAATGGAAACCTGACCGATTTTTGTCGCAAATTTTTTCACAATCTCGATAGTCTGCAAAGACGTTCCCGGGTGGGGCATGATGTCAACAACATTAGAAAAAACCGTATCGTGAAAATGAAGAGCACACAACCTGTCCGGCCTCCCGGAAGCCTGGGCAAACATGGATGGAAGGAGGGAAGAGGTGTTGGTGGTAAAAACCGTGGCAGGATCGCAGAAGTCGTTGAAGAGCTTAAAGGTTATCCCTTTCAGCTCGGGGTTTTCCGGTATGGACTCACTGACAATTTGCACGTTCCGGGATGCCTTCTCCGGATCGGTGGTAAAATGGAGATTTTGAAGGGCATCTTTTTTTTGGTCCACGGTGAATTTCCCCTTTTCCAGCATCCGATCAGAATTCCTTATGATGCGGTTTTTCGCCGCATCGAGAATGTCTTCGCCGATGTCATAGAAATTCACTCGGCATCCACAACCGGCAGAGAGAAGCCCTATCTGCTGACCCATTGTTCCGGATCCAATAATCAGTACGTTTTGCACATCATCCATTTCTTCCTTGTCCTCCTTCAGGGCATCTTTATATGCCTGAATAGATAGATGGGTTCAATTCCTTTTCCAGATCCAGGGTCGCCCGGAAATCCTTATTCAAAGCCCCGGCAGCCGGTCATGAAGGCATGCTTTCGGCTCGCCGGATAATGACGGCAGACCCTGGGTTTTACATCCTGTATCAGGCACCTCCAACAATTTTCAGACCGCTCCTTATTCAAGAAGGGGCACACATCCGCAAGACGGGTAGTGCCCGGGATAGTCCATATTCGATAATCCGTTTTTCCGTCTCCCTTTTTTAATATCCGCACCCATTTGAGGATATCGTTCCGCCCAAGCTTTTTCCAGAGGGCAACATCATCGGCGGAAAGTTCCCCATGATAATCCAGGGAGACGCAACATTGCCCACACTTTCGGCAGACAAAATCTTCCATCCCGGTCTGAATCCATATGGCCGGCCGATCGGTATCCGGACTGGTGGCAACAGAGGCGCGTGTGTGAAAAACCATGGCACATATGGATGACAATATGGCAGGATTCAGATCCGCGTTCTGAAGGGCGTTACAAACATATCCGACCATTTCCTGCCCCTCCATCC
>JBBSAR010000277.1:0-6082 GCA_038252125.1 Desulfatiglandales bacterium | reverse complement strand
CTGCCTCAGCATCTGCCTAACGATCACTTCGATATGTTTGTCGTTGATCTTCACGCCCTGGAGCCGATATACTTCCTGAACCTCATTCACGAGATATTTCGCTAGCTCCTTGATTCCTCTGATCTTCAAGATATCGTTGGGATCAGCTGCCCCATCCATCAAAGCCTCTCCAGCTCTCACGTAATCGCCTTCGAGAACGCTGACATGTTTTCCCCTCGGCACAAAATAATTTTGAGGTTCGCCGATTTCCGGCGTTATGGTCATTTTCCGTTTTCCTTTGGTATACTTTCCGAAAGCAACGGTTCCGTCAATCTCGCTGATAATGGCGGTATCTTTCGGCTTTCTCACCTCAAAAAGCTCGGCTACCCGCGGCAAACCACCCGTGATATCCTTTGTTTTCGTTGTCTCCCTCGGAATCTTTCCAAGAAAAGCACCCGGCCCCAATTCGTCGCCTTCGTTCACCATAAGAATGGCGCCTACCGGCAAATTGTACTGGACCTTTCCAATTCCGCCCCTCCCGGCAGCTTTTCCTTTGTTGTCTACGATCGTTATTCGAGGTCGAACCTCCACGTCGCTCGATTCAATAATTACACGGCTTATTCTGCCTGTAACCTTGTCTCGCTTTTCCTCCATGGTGCGGCCTTCGATAATATCACCGAACTTGACCGTTCCTGGCGCTTCCGTCATAATGGGGATCGTAAATGGATCCCATTGTGCAAGGATTTGACTCGCCTCCAATTGCTGCCCATCCCTGACCATGATGCTGGCGCCGTAAATAATGGGATAACGCTCTATTTCCCTTCCGTCCTTGCCGATAATGGCAATTTCACCATTCCTGTTGGTAGCGACAAGATTCCCTTCGTTGTTTTCCACCGTCTTCAGATTCATGAATTTTGCGACACCCGGGTTCCTCGGCTGGATCGTTGACTGTTCCACCCGCCGCCCCCCCACGGCGCCGCCGATATGAAAGGTCCTCATGGTGAGCTGCGTACCCGGTTCACCGATGGACTGGGCGGCAATAACCCCCACGGCCTCTCCAAGATTGACCTCATGCCCATGGGCGAGATCCCGGCCATAACATTTCCGGCAGACCCCCATTTTGGTTTCACAGGTGAGGACCGACCGTATCCTGACTCTTTCAACACCGGCCTGTTCAATTTTGGTCACACACTCTTCGTCAATTCCTTGGTTGGCCTTGACAAGCATTTCCCCTGTAACCGGATCGAGAATGTCTTCCAAGGCAACCCGACCCAGAACACGTTCTCCCACACGCTGAAGAATCTCACCGCCTTCCACCAAGGCCTCCGCCCAGATTCCGTCGATGGCGCCGCAATCCTCTTGCGTAATAATGGCTTCCTGTGAAACATCCACAAGCCTTCTCGTAAGATATCCCGAGTTCGCCGTCTTAAGTGCCGTATCAGCGAGCCCTTTCCTGGCGCCGTGGGTGGAAATAAAATACTGGAGAACGGTCAGCCCTTCCCTAAAATTGGAGGTAATAGGCGTTTCAATAATCTCTCCGGACGGTTTGGCCATAAGACCCCTCATTCCCGCTAACTGCCTCATCTGGTCTTTGCTTCCCCTTGCACCGGAGTCGGCCATCATAAAAACGGAATTGAAGCTACTGGTTTCCTCTGTCTCCCTGCCCGGTCCCTTTACCGCGCCCAGGCCCATTTCCCGCATCATTTCTCCGGCCACATCATCGGTTGCTTTTGTCCAGATATCCACAACCTTATTGTATTTCTCACCACTGGTGATCACGCCGCTCTGATATTGGTCTTCAATCCTTTTGACCTCGTTTTCCGCTCCCATGATGAGGGCTTCCTTATTGGAAGGAATAATCATATCTTTGATGGAAATCGATATCCCTGATATAGTAGCATATTTGTATCCCAGGTCTTTTAACCGGTCAGCCAGAATGACAGTCGATTTAATGCCTATTTTTCGATGAGATTCATTGATGAGAAACCGCAATTCCTTCTTTGTCATAACCTTATTGATCAGGTCAAAAGACAAGGATTTATCCGGGATAATTTCATACAGAATAATTCTGCCAGGAGTGGTGTCATAAATTCTACCGTCCATCCTGACTTTGATGGATGCATGCAGATCCACCTCCCCGGCATCATAGGCCATTCTCACTTCAAGAGGGCTGGAAAATCTCTTGCCCGCGCCTTTTGCAAAGGGCTTTTCCCGCGTCATATAATAAATGCCAAGAACAATATCCTGACTCGGCACAATGATCGGATCTCCATTGGCGGGCGAAAGGATGTTGTTTGTGGACATCATCAGGACCCTGGCCTCTATCTGTGCCTCGATGGACAGGGGGATATGAACCGCCATCTGATCACCGTCAAAATCCGCATTAAACGCCGTACAAACCAGGGGATGAAGCTGAATCGCTTTTCCCTCGATCAGCGTCGGCTCAAAGGCCTGAATTCCAAGTCTGTGGAGCGTCGGCGCCCTGTTGAGGAGAATGCAGCACTCTCGAACAACTTCGTCAAGGACATCCCAGACTTCCGGCGACTCCCTTTCCACCATCTTTTTCGCACTCTTAATGGTGGTAACAAAACCTTTTTCATCCAGTTTGTTATAGATAAACGGCTTAAACAGCTCCAAAGCCATTTTCTTCGGCAAGCCGCATTGATGAAGGCGCAGATCCGGTCCGACGACGATAACGGATCGGCCGGAATAGTCCACACGCTTTCCAAGGAGGTTCTGCCGGAACCGTCCCTGTTTTCCCTTAAGCATATCACTGAGCGATTTGAAGGGTCTCTTGTTGGCGCCGGTAACGACTTTCCCCCTTCTCCCGTTGTCAAAAAGTACGTCCACGGATTCCTGAAGCATTCTTTTTTCATTTCGAACGATGATATCCGGGGCGTTCAGCTCCAAAAGCCGTTTCAACCGGTTATTCCGGTTAATCACGCGACGATAAAGATCGTTCAAATCCGAAGTGGCAAAGCGGCCCCCATCGAGAGGGACAAGCGGCCTTAAGTCGGGCGGCAATACGGGAATAACATTCAAAATGGTCCATTCCGGCTTGTTCTTGGACTCCTTGAAAGCATCGATAATTTTCAGACGTTTGGTGAGCTTTTTCCGTTTGGCTTCGGACTTGCTTCCACTCATTTCCATTCTCAGCTCATCGGACAACCGCTCCAGGTCCAAATCGGCTAACATCCTCTGAATCGCTTCAGCCCCTATGCCGGCGTCAAATCGATGCCCGAAATCTTCCCTTGCCTGTAGAAGTTGTTCGTCGGTCATGACGGCGCCTTTCTGAAGGGGCGTATCCTTTGGATCAATAATGATATGCGCTTCGAAATACAGGACCCTTTCCAAATCCTTCAGTGTCAGATCAAGGAGGTTCCCCACTTTTGAGGGAAGCGCCTTCAGGAACCATACGTGGGCCACGGGTGCAGCCAATGTGATATGCCCCATCCGTTCGCGACGGACCTTGCTCTGAATCACTTCCACACCGCATTTTTCACAAACAATGCCCCGGTGTTTCATTCGCTTGTACTTGCCGCAATTACATTCATAGTCCTTTATAGGGCCGAAAATTCTAGAGCAGAAAAGTCCATCCCGTTCCGGCTTGAAAGTCCTGTAATTGATTGTCTCCGGCTTCTTTACCTCGCCATGAGACCATTCCAGTATCTTTTCGGGCGACGCAAGAGAAATCCGTACGGCGTTATAGCTGGACGGATCTTTCGGTTTTGCAAAAAAACTATATAATTCTTCCATTGCCTTCTCCTTTTCCAGACTGAAAGACTATATCTGACCGTCCTCAAAGAGTTCGATTTGCAGCCCAAGGCTCTGGAGTTCTTTCATCAACACCTTGAACGACTCAGGTATTCCGGCTTCAAGGGCGTTGTTGCCCTTTACAATTCTCTCATACATCCTTGTCCTGCCGGCCACATCATCAGATTTGACAGTGAGAAATTCCTGCAGAGTGTGGGCGGCGCCGTAAGCTTCCATGGCCCACACCTCCATTTCACCCAGTCTCTGCCCGCCAAATTGGGCTTTTCCACCCAAGGGTTGCTGCGTAACGAGAGAATAAGGCCCGATGGAGCGGGCATGAAGCTTATCATCCACCAAATGGTGAAGTTTCAGAACATACATAACCCCCACGGTAACATCCTGATCAAACTGCTCCCCTGTTCGCCCATCATACAAGGTGGCCTGCCCGGTTACCGGCAATCCGGCTTCCTCAAACCACGCTTTGAGCTCTTCCTCATCAGCGCCATCAAAAACGGGGGTGGCTACGGGAAGCCCCTCCGCCATCTGTCTGGCACTCTTCAGGATTTGATCTTCCGTTGCATCAGCAAAGAACTCATCGTATTCTTTCTTGTTGAACAGGGTTTTAAACCTGTTCCGCAATTCTTCTACGTTCGTAAAACTATCGACCATTTTGCCCACCTGCCGACCCAATTCATAGGACGCCCATCCAAGATGGGTTTCCAGTACCTGTCCCACATTCATCCTTGACGGCACACCCAGAGGGTTCAGGACGATATCTACAGGTCGTCCATCAGCAAAGTAAGGCATATCCTCAATCGGCAGTATTCGCGAAAGCACCCCTTTGTTGCCATGGCGACCAGCCATCTTGTCGCCCACGGAGAGTTTGCGCTTTACGGCCACATACACTTTCACCATTTTGATGACACCAGGGGCCAACTCGTCCCCGAGGTCAAAATTAGCAACCCGTTCTTTATATTGCTTTTCTATATTCGCTATTCTGGTGGAACATTTTTTGATAATGGACTCCACGCGCTCAATGACATCCATGGATATCCTGAGATCCGCCACCGCCCAAATATCAAACGGAAACGTCTCTATATGTTCCTTCTTGATCGGCTTGTTTGCACGCAAAAGGACTTCATTGGTTTCCTTGCCATATAAATCCGATTTAAGTTTCTGCCCGTCCAAGAGAACAATCAGCATTTCCCTGGCACTTTCCACGATAACGTCTTTCTCATCCTGAAGGTCTTTCTGGAGTCTTGCTATTTCGGCGACTTCAATGGCCAGCGTCCGCTCATCCTTTTCCACACCCGCCCTCGAAAAAACTTTGGCATCGATCACTATTCCGGCCACCCCGGGCGGGACTCTCATGGATGTATCCTTTACATCCCCTGCCCTGTCGCCGAATATAGCCCTCAGAAGCTTTTCTTCGGGGGAGAGCTGTGTTTCTCCCTTCGGGGTTATCTTGCCGACAAGAATTTCACCTGGTTTAATTTCGGCGCCTACTTTGATAATTCCGCTTTCATCCAGGTTTTTCAGCGCTTCCTCTCCAACATTAGGAATATCTCTCGTAATCTCTTCTTTGCCGAGTTTGGTATCCCTTGATACCACGTCAAACTCCTCGATATGTATCGAGGTGTAAACATCTTCTTTTACAACCCTTTCACTTATGAGAATGGAATCCTCAAAATTATATCCGCCCCAAGACATGAAGGCGACCATAACATTGCGACCCAGCGCCAATTCTCCCTGTTCCGTAGAAGGTCCGTCCGCTATCACCTGTCCCTTTTTAACGTGCTCGCCCTTTTGCACGATCGGTTTCTGATTGTAGCAGCTGTTTTGGTTGGATCGCATAAATTTAATCAGTTTGTAGATCTCAACCTCCGGTTCGTCCATTTCCGAACGGATAATAGACCGGACAACAATTCGTGACGCATCCACATGTTCAACAATCCCGTCTCGTTTGGCAATAACCGAGTTTCCTGAATCCCTGGCGACGATTCTCTCAACACCGGTCCCTACCAGCGGAGCCTTTGCCTTCAACAGAGGGACCGCCTGCCTCTGCATGTTGGAACCCATGAGCGCCCTGTTGGCATCGTCATGTTCCAGAAAGGGAATCAAGGAAGCCGAAATGCTCACGAGCTGATCCGGTGAAACATCCATATATTTCACCTCCGTTACCGGAACCTTCATAGCATCGCCGGCGATACGGACCGCGGCCTCTTCCCTGACGAAGTTCCCGTTTTCATCCAGAGGCGCATTCGCCTGTGCAATAGGATAGTCTTTTTCCTCCAGGGCAGATAGATATTCGATATCGGTGCTTACCCTGCTGTCCTGCACTTTTCTGTAG
>JBBSAR010000276.1:0-6088 GCA_038252125.1 Desulfatiglandales bacterium | reverse complement strand
CCCCGCCGCCATGAAAAATGAGAACATGTTTTAATTGCGTCAACATCTGGTAGCCGTAACAGCCTAACCGGGGCAACCACAAATTCTTCTTAATGTTCCAATTGGTCTTGGGGAAATCCTCTTTTTGCCAACGTTTGCCTTTTTCTAATACGGCAACCCTATAGCCTTTTTCAGAGAGACGCAACGCCGACACGCTTCCACCGAATCCTGAACCAATAACGATGAAATCATAATCAAAACCTGTTTTATCCATGCTCCCCCTTTTTTTTCGGTGGCATATCCACCAATGGATGGAACAACGAAAAGTCTTTATGTCAAACCGATTACGGGTTCAGGGATTTCCTTATTTACTTTGAAGGATTCCGTCGAGGTCCTATTTTCTTTTTTCCAAAGATTCGAATTCACATCCGGTCAGGCCGCAATAGTTCCCCACATACTCGGCCTTGGGACGGTAGAGTGCCGGTTTGTCCTGGGCCTCCGCGAATTTTTCTTCGATCATATGGCTGCACCAGCCGGAGATCCTCGATATGGCGAATATGGGCGTCATGATGTCCAGGGGGATTCCCATGAGGTGGTACACCGGGGCGCTGAAGAAGTCCACATTGGGCTGAATGTTGGCCTTGCCCCTTTTCGCGAATGCTTCAAGGCCGGAGCGCTCGATGGCTGTAGAAAGCTGAGGCCATCTTTCCTGGCCGGTCTTCTTGCCCAGTCGCGATGCCATATCCTTCAAAAATCTCGCCCTGGGGTCCATGGTCTTGTAGACCGCGTGTCCCATTCCCATGATTCTCTCTCCCCTATCCAGGGTGGCATTCACCCATGCCGGAATATCTTTTTCCTCTTCCAGCGCAAAGAGCATCTTCATGACCTGGGCGTTTGCTCCGCCGTGAAGACTGCCCGAGAGGGCCCCGATGCCGGCCGCGGCCCCGGCGTAGATGTGAGCCCTGGTGGAAACCACTTCCCGGCAGGCGAAGGTTGAGGCATTAAAGGTATGGTCCGCATGGAGGATGAGGCACGTATCCAGATCCTTTGCCATTTCCGGATCCGGCTTTTTTCCCTGCAGTTGCCAGAGGAAATTGGCCGCATGGGAAAGCTCTTCGTCAGGGGGCAGGGGGTCGAGGCCCTGCCGGATTCGGTGCCAGGCGGCCACCAGGGCCGGCAGCCTCGCTATCAGCCTGATGGCCATCTGAATATTGGCCTCCCGGCTCTCGCCGTCAAGATCGGGATCCGCCATGGCCAGTAGGGGGACGGCGGCCTGCACGACATCCATCGGTTTGGCCTTTTTGGGCCAACCCTTGAAACTGTCATGAAGGAAGGGGGAAAGTTTCCTTGATATTCTGATGCGGGCCTCAAAATCCGTCAGTTGGGATTGGCCAGGCAACAATCCGTTCAGAAGCAGGTACGCCACCTCGGGAAAAGAAGCGTTTTTCGCCAGTTCCTCGATACGGTACCCCCGGTAGATGAGAATGCCCTTTTCTCCGTCGATGAAGCTGATTTTGGTATCGGCAACGGTGACTCCGCGGAGTCCAATATTTTTCACATTAACTGTCTGCGCCATGTTTCCCTCCCTGCTGCTTTTCTATAATGGATGCCCACGGCCCCGGAAAGGCCACCCCTACAAATCCCGTTTCAAACTTGCTTTGACGTGGTTCAACGCGCTTCCCGCCAGGAGGTTTTGTCGCTGCCGGTCGGACACCTCGAGAAGGGTGACCACCTGTTTTCCCTCGACCTCAACCGGTATCTCCACGTCCCCGTTTTCGATGCGGTGTTTCAGATTAGGAAAGAACACTCCGGCGCCCACATCAAACCGATCATAATCGGCAAAATCCTTGAAGATAAGGGGGATGATGCCGAAGTTGCAGAGATTGGCCTTGTGGATTCGTGCAAAGCTTTTGACCAGTTTTACCCGAACGCCGAGATATCTGGGCGCCAGGGCCGCGTGCTCCCTGCTGGATCCCTGTCCGTAATTCTCCCCGCCCACCACCATGACATCGCCTTTGGCCTTGCAGGTCCTGTGAAAATCCGGATCGATCCGGGAAAAGACAAATTCGCTGATGGCCTCGATATTGGAACGGAGGGGAAGAATCGTGCTGCCTGCCGGCATGATGGCGTCCGTGGTGATATTGTCGCCCACCTTGATCACCACTTCCGCTTCCAGGGTATGGGGAAGCGCCGCCATTTCGGGAAGAGGCCGGATATTAGGCCCTCTGACAACCTTGATCTTCCGGCCTTCTTCCGGGGGGAGTGGGGTGGCGATCCGATTGATCATATACGATTCAGGATCTTCGATCCTGGGATAGGCCATGCCCGAAGCCAGGTCCCCCATGTCTCTCGGATCGGTAATGACCCCCTTGAGTGCCGCGGCTGCTCCGGTTTCAGGCGAGCAGAGATAGATCCGGTCGTCCTTGGTTCCCGAGCGGCCCGGAAAGTTGCGAGGAAAGGTGCGGAGACTGACCTGGCCCGTTCCCGGCGCCTGACTCATCCCGATGCAACCGAGACATCCCGACTCGTGAATGCGGGCGCCGGCCTGAAGCAGGGAGAGCAGGCCTCCGTGCTGGATAACATTTTCAAGGACCTGACGGCTTCCCGGGTTGACGTGAAAAGCCGTGTTCGGATGGTGATGTCTCCCGCGCACCATCCCGGCGACCACCATAAGGTCGCGAAAAGAGGAGTTGACGCTGCTTCCTATGATGACCTGATCCACCGGGATGCCGGCCACTTCCCGGACGGCAACTACATTGCCGGGCGAAGAAGGACAGGCAATGAGCGGTTCGAGTGTGGAAAGATCGATGGCATCGTATTCATCGTAGAGCGCCCCTTCGTCGGCAGCCAGGTCCTTCCAGACTTCTTCCCGGCCTTGGGCCTTTAGATAAGTGCGGGTGTTTTCGTCGGATGGGAAGATCGTGCTCGTGGCCCCCGATTCCGTCCCCATGTTTCCGATGGTTTCCCTGTCGGTGGCGGAAAGGGATGCTACCCCGGGCCCATAGTACTCGATGACTTTCCCGACGCATCCCTTGACCCCGTGACGTCGCAGCATTTCCAGAATGACGTCTTTGGCGCTGACCCAGTCGGGCAGGGCTCCCGTCAGTTTTACCCCCAGAACCCTGGGGCAGGGAAAAAAATAGGAATGGCCTGCCATGGCCATGGCGACGTCGAGTCCACCGGCGCCCATTGCCAGCATGGACAGTCCCGCGGCGCCGGGGGTATGGCTGTCGGACCCAAGCAGAGTCTTTCCGGGTACGCCGAACTGTTCCATGTGGACCTGATGGGATATGCCGTTTCCCGGCGGGCTGAAATAAATTCCGTACCGGGCGCAGGCGGTCTGAAGGTAGTGGTGGTCATCCGCGTTGCGAAAGTCCGTCTGCAGGAGGTTGTGGTCCACATACTGGGCCGCGAGCTCCACATGGACCCTGTCGATGCCCAGACTTTCGAAGGCCAGCATGGCCATGGTGCCCGTGGCATCCTGAAGCAGGGTCTGGTCTATTTTGATGGCGATTTCTTTTCCTGGAATGAGTTCCCCCTCAACCAGGTGGTTCAACAGGATCTTTCGAGTCAGGTTTTCCGGCATGTGATGCTCTCTCTGCTTTTTGTTTGGCGCATGGAGCCACATCCTCTATCGTTGGGGCAATGCGCAGGCTTTTTCTTCCCGTTCATTGGGGTCTTCTGTACAAAATACCCATGGCGAATTCATCATCCAGGGCGTTTACCAGGGCCATCTTCCTGTCCCCGGGGTCGTAATGATCCGGCAGCGGGTGGATCCGGGCCTTCAGATGTTCCCATGTCTTGAACTGTTTATCAAAGGTGACGCAACTGGTATAGATGTGAAAAAAAGAGAATCCCCTGTGCTTGATGCCTTCCATCAAGGCCTCGGCAATCCCCTCCGGATCACCCGCAAAGAGCCTGGCCACGAAAGAAGCGCCGTAGGACAGGACCATCAGGGAGGCGTTCAAAGGGGCCTCTCGGCTTCCCAGGGGGGAGACCTTGGTCTTGAATCCCGTCGGGGAGCTGGGGGATGGCTGGCCCTTGGTCAACCCATAGATGGAATTGTCAAAAAGAAGGTAGTTCACGTCCAGGTCCCGCCTTGCTATGTGAGGCAGATGACCTCCACCGATAGCAAGACCGTCCCCATCTCCTCCCACCGCAAAAACGGTGAGGGCCGGATTGGCCAGCTTTACTCCCGTAGCTACCGGCAGGGCCCTTCCATGTACGGTATGAAGTCCATATGTGTGGGAGAAAAAAGGATAGCGCCCGGCACAGCCGATGCCGCTGACAATGACCACCTGATGGTGGGGCAGCCCCATTCGCTGGATGGCATTGTTGAGTCCTTGGTGGATCCCGAAGTAACCGCAACCAGGGCACCAGGTGGGAAGGTTTTCAGAACGAACGGAAAAAACCTTCGATTCCTTGATCTTGGCGACTTTTTCCGCAAGAACGGTTCCTGAAGTCTTCATGAATGTACCTTTTCCATCAATATGTCCTCGAAACGCGGCGCATCAGACCAATGCCCGGATTTTGTCCAGGATCTCCGAGGCAGGGATAGGCACCCCGGTCACCCGGTTATACCTGACCACGTCTTTCTTATGAAGATGGCCGATAAGGTTGGCCAGCTGGCCTTCAAGATTCAATTCGGGGATGAGGATTTCCTCGCATCGGTCCATGAATTCCCGAATGCTGTCGGCGTGGTATGGGAACAGGGATGTCACCTTGAGCGCTCCCACCCGCAAACCCGCTTTCCGTGCCTCCAAAACCGCTTCGAGGGCCGCTCCGAAGGTGGAGCCCCAGGCGATGACGCCCACGTCCATGGGGCCGTCCAGGGTATAGGGAACCGGTTCCGGCAGATGGGCCAGAGCCCCCAGAATCTTGCGCTGCCGTTTGAGGCTCATTTCCATGTGATTGTCAGGATCATAGTTCGGAGTCCCTTTTTCCGAGTGTTCCAGTCCCGTGGTGGTGAAAAGAAAATCCTCCATGCCTGGAATGGCCCGGGGAGAAATGCCGGATTCGGTCCGTTCAAATCGCCGGTAGCTTCCCCTTGCGGAGGGATCGGGGTAAATATTCCCGTCCACCCTGTCTTCCTCCCCGGCGCTGGGCATCACAACGTTTTCCACACGATTGTCGAGGTAAAAGTCCGCGAGAACCACAACGGGTGTCTGATACCGTTCCGCCCACTGAAAGCTTTTTAGGGTGTAGTGATAGCACTCGGTGACATTGGTGGGGGCCACAACGATGCGTGTTGAATCTCCGGGGCCTCCAAACACGGCGGCGTGAAGGTCGGATTGTTCTGTTTTTGTAGGGAGTCCCGTGGCCGGCCCTCCTCGCTGGGCATCGACGATCACCGCCGGGATTTCCGCCATGACTCCGTGGGTGATCAGCTCGGTCATGAGGGCGAAACCCGGCCCCGATGTGGCGGTCATGGCCCTTTGGCCGGCGAAAAAACACCCAAGCACCGCACCGATAGACGCGATTTCATCTTCCATCTGAAGGACCTGTCCCCCCCGCTCGGGCAGGGCCTTTGCCAGGGCTTCCATGATGGGCGTGGCCGGGGTAATGGGATACCCGAAGTAGAACTTGAGGTTTGCATCCAGGGCGCCCCGGGCAATGGCCTGATTGCCGGAGAGGAGCATCTTTTCTTCCATCCCCTCTTTTCCGGGAATCATCAGCGGTGGTTTCAGGTCTTGTTGAAAGTTCTTCAGGACATACTGATGGCCAAGCTCGAAGCTCTTGAGGTTGGCCTGGACAACCGCATCCCCTTTGGCCTGAAACTTTTTCGTGATGACCTCATGAAAGGTCGTGGCGGAAAGCCCGAAAAGGGCGACGAAACCACCCAGGGCCGCGAGGTTTTGTCCGCGTGTGGTTCCGGATGCCAGGGTCGAAAGCTCTGAAAAGGGAATGCCGAAGAGATCCGCATCCGGCCGAACGTGGGCGGCGATGGCGTGGTCTTCGGACACATAGGAAGGGGGCTTGTTGTCAAAGAGCACCACCGCGTTTTCAGCCAGGAAGGGGACACGGGCCAGGGACTGGGCGTCGTCCAGGGAGATCAGCACATCGGTCTTGGGTTTGAGGGCAAGCATCTGTTCATCGCCCACCCGCGTAT
>JBBSAR010000275.1:0-6101 GCA_038252125.1 Desulfatiglandales bacterium | reverse complement strand
GACTTCCACTATAAGGGGATAACGCAGTTTTTTTAAGGCATTGAACTCCGTATCGAGCCGACCGTTTAATTCCACCCTGTTTGCAAGCTTTAAAACAACTTCTTTTCCTTCATGCTCCACCAGAAAGACGGTTGCAGATCCACCTTTCCCAAGTCTTTCTTTGACTAAGAAACCGCCCTTTAACCTGTCCTTTGCCTGAGCATCCAGTGGATTTTCAATGGTCTCTTCATCTGGTTCCGTGAACTCATCTTCAACAAGTTGAAGTTGCTCAAGAAATTCTTCCATGGTTTCAAAGCGGTTCAGAACGTCCGGGTTTGTGCTAATCTGAATTAAGTCACACAATTCATTGCCGGAACCGTCCAGGACCGAAGAAATATCCAGCCCATTTTGCTCAAAAAGCTTCTGCCGCAGTTCCATCAAAGAGGATGCGGGCGGTTTACCTGTGAAAATGTGATAGGCGATGGCGCCAATTGAAAATACGTCCGCGGATTCACTCGTTGCATCTGCGTATCTTAAAACCTCGGGAGACATGTAGAGCAGAGAGGAATCTTCCATGAGTTGATCCGGGTGAACCGTTAATGTTTCAGCAAGTGCATTTGTTGAAGTCGTCGAAAAAACTCGGCGACCTGCCTGCCAATTCAGTATTTTTATGCGGGGTCGATCTGTTTCAGCGTCTGATACCAGAATGCTCTGCGGGCTGAGCGCCCGGTGGATAACCCCTTTTCCATGGGCGAATTTGACGGCCTCGGCAATTTGACGAATCAATGAGAGGCGTATATCCACCCCCGTTGCAGCAAAATACTGGCTGAGATAAAGATCCAATCGCAGACTGTCACGGTCATAGGGATACACCAAAGCGGGGCCAAGCGAATGCTGGGTATAGTTTTCAGCATGGAGTATCCCCTCGTGCTGGAGCTGATTCAACAATTTAAATTCGCGTTCAGCCGCTTTATTGATTTGTGACCGGGTTTCCTGTGATTCCGTCAGAGCTACATTATAAATGCGAACCCGTCGTTTTACTTTTGAAAGGCTTGCGTGGGATGCTTCCCAGTCCTGATAGGTATCCTTCGGGCATTGGTAGATCAGCTTGTCCAATTTATAGTCGCCGACCTTGCGCGCTTTTTGGGAAGGTCGGATACCGATCTGGTCCAAGGCTCTTCCGATTGCCCGTGACTGTGGCTTTGAAATTCGCGACACATCCTGTTTCAAGCCAGGTGCATTGCGGTTTACCAGGGCCTCTCTTATCCCGACTATATCAGGATTTCCCGATTCATCGCGGAAACAGATATGAAACCTGTCGTTTCCCTTCAGGCTGCAGGTCAGGTTTTCTGCTGAACAAAAAACAAGCGCTTCCAGAAAAGGAATTCGAACTTTGTCAAATGCCTTCTGGGTTCTTAGCAGCGAGGCAAGCTTTTTGGCTTTCCGATTGTTTAAAAACAGCGGATTGTCTTCGGTGAGAAAACGGCCGTCTTCCTTTTTCCATACCCAGGTCCCCGAATCGCCTGACAGATGACCCGGCCGACTTTTTATTTCAACCATAAAAAAGCCCATGGTAGTGATCACCAGAAGGTCCACCTCATTTATGGAGCCGTCATTGGCAATGAACTCGAAATTTGACCAAGCACGATAGGGTTCATGATCCGGCAGTCGTTGACGGACATATTCCAATGCTTCACGTTCCCATGGAAACTGAGAGGGCGTTATTTCTTTCCATCTGTCCGGCATCATTGCCATTTATACAAGCTCCTAAAACAAAAATGCGAACTTGAACCTTTTCTCTTCCCTCTTTCCGGGCTAAAAGAAGAAATCTGGTTCGGGTGTACTACTGCATGTTGTTTACCTGTAACTACTTTATAAGTCAATCGAATTCCGATTTTGACCGGAACTGCCCTCAGCTGTTCAGCCACAGATCCTCGTCTTTCTTGCCATCAAGAAAAACTACCCCGTATTTCGTTCAATTTCCCCGCAAATTCCTTGGTGCTAACCGTAAAAACATCTTTGATTGTCCACCTTATGTAGCCTTTTTATAGATATTCCGACCAGTCCACATTACTGCTTGGCTTTTCCCTGATGTCGATGCCGGAAAGCGGATCATCCAAGAAAGTTTGGATACTGTTGCTCTTTTTTTCTGAATTCCAGCAACTCGGATCAGCATCGTTGACAGTCACCTTAGGTTTCAACTTTGGAAAATATTCCGTCATACTTGTGATCATGCATTGCTCCACAATTTGAGAAAACCATGAAAGCCGACTCAGGGGGGCTTCAAAAACAATTGAGTCATACAGAGGTATTAATAGATGAAACGGCTCATTTCCCAATTGGTCATAGATTCTTACAACGGCCCGTTTGAATATGGAAGCAGCGCTCGATTGGACAGGGAAATTCTTAAACCAGTTCATTTCCCAATAGTTTGGGTTTCTTTCGGGATAAAGTCGATATCTTTTTAACCCCGAAATGCTCACTGAATATCCCTTTTCCCGGCCGATTCGTTGAAGTCCATCCAGATAACCTCGAAGGCCGCAATACTTATTGTACAGTCGCTCCAAAACCCGGGATGTCTCCTCTTGGCTGATATCGAGCAGCTTCGATAAAGTTTGCGGCGACATTCCATACTGAATAGCAAGGAAAATGAGTTTGGCCTTGGAGCGGAATGCATTTCCTCTCTTCCCAAACAGTAGTTCTCCTGTTCTTTCATACACATCTGTGTGGTTAAAATCGTTAATTAGTGTGCATCCATAAATAGGGTTTTTTCGGTGAAGCGATGGGATTTAATGCCATGGGCCAAACTCCGATTGAGCGTGATACCACAGGATCGCGTCGTCAAATTCTGCGGCAGCAATCTCATGGATATGCACTTTCATTTGCCTTACCCTATTCATCTACATCACCGGCGATCTGTCTTTCCAGTTCCTCCAGCGGTGGAAGCATGGATTTGATAGCCTGCCGTATGGGGTTGATATCTTTTTCTATAATTTGCCATACTTCCAGAACGCTCACTCCCTCATACTGGTGAATCAGAACATCGCGAAAACCCGCCAACTCACGCCAGGGAATGCCGGCGTGTTTTTTCCGATATTCCTCCGGTATCCGCTTTGCAGCCTCGCCAATGACCTCGAAATTCCTGATTACGGCGTCCTGGGTCCGTTGGTCGGTTAAAAACGCATCTTTGCCGACGGCGGTGTATTCCCTGATGCGGTCAATACGCTCCAGGATTTGTGCAAGATACACGCGGGGATCTTTTGTCATAATGGTCTTGCCTCCTTTAAAATCCTTCGGCGCAACAGCCAATAAAGTCCCTCCTCTGAAACCACATCCACCTTTACACCGAGCAACTCCCGGAGATCAAAAATCAATGCGCTCAAATCCAGGAGACTGCGGCCTTTTTCCATCTTTACCAGCAGGTCGATATCGCTTTCAGCATTTGCCTGACCTCTTGCCACCGACCCAAAAACCCGGATGTCCTTTGCGCCATGTCTGGCGGCCAGGTCCATTACCGCTCCGCGTTTTTCTTTAAGCAATTTATCATAGGCCATAAATCCAACCTCCAGCTCGCCGATGAAAACCTTTGAAAGCCCACAAACAGTCCCATCAATATTCCCTCAGGAGCATTCTCTCGTTTTTATGGGCGAAACGTCAAGTTGTCATCGGTTTCCAGGTGATCTTTTATCTCAATCGAAAAGCCCCATCTGGGTCATTTTTTCTTTTTCCGAATAGGGAGACGGTGATTCAGCCACCTGGCTCGGCGGCGATAATCTTCCTCCGGCGGCAAGATATTGAAGTTTATCCAGGAATACATATTCTTCGCAGGCTTCCGCGGCCTTTTTCGCAAATGCCGTGACCGCCCCCGGATTATCCGTTCCAACGGCAAACCTGTCCGTGGCCAAAACGATGACGGCCAACCGGCCGGAGGCCGCGCCGGAGTCAATCACGGTAAACCGGTTATCCGGATCATTCTCCTCCTTCCATTTCATGGCGGCCTGGTAATTCCCTGTATAAACGGACCCCACGGAAAGGTAGAGCACCCTTTCATATCGATCAAGAACGCTATGATAATACTGATTTCTTTCAAAGACCGACGCCTGGGAGGAGGATACCTTCACCCCGTCGCGCATGGTCCTGTAGAGTTCTTCCGGAGAAAAGAGGGTCTCCGGCAGGGTCTTGTCGCCGGCCGTGATGTAGCTGTCTAAAAGGGTTATTCCGAGATGGTGCGCGTTTTCGCGAGTAATGGACCCCGCGGCGTCCGTCATGATGTGGATGCATCGCTGTTCATGAACATGCTGGAATTCCTTGATCTGTTTGTCAAGGCTAGCTTCCTCCCACTGGACGATACTGCAGAATCCTTCAATATCCTCCCTTGCACTCTTTGTATTTCCGGTGTGCAGGTGTACCTTGAAAAAGTCCTCATGGGGGATCACGACGATGCTTTCTCCGTGATCGGACAGCCGATGAATCTGTTCCCTTTGCCCCTCATTGAATTGGACCACCATGTCCACACAGTAACTGCCCTCCCGTGGTTCGCTGAAGCCGGAAGAGATTTCAAGAAAACCTTTGAATCGAAGGGTGACCGGTTGCAGGGCCTCCGTGCTGTCGGCAAGGCTCAGCAGGAGGCCTTCCAAGAAAAGAAAGATGCCCAATGCCCCGGCATCCACGACTTCCGCCGCCTTCAGTTTGGGCAGAAGGTCTCTGGTTGATTTTACGACCGTTTCGAGACGATTAACGATATCAGAAGCGTTTGAAAGGACTTCTTCAATGGGCTTTTCGTGAATGAATTCCACCAGGGCGTCCAGTACATCCAGCATGGTTCCGTGCACGGGGGAATGGATGGCCTGCCATGCCATGTCCCTTCCCGATTTCATGGCGGGAGGGAGAAGCCCGGCGAATCGGCGGCTAACAAACCGGCAATAAACCTGGCGGCTATATTCCCGGAATTCCCTCGGGCGGAGAGCAGCAGATTTCGAGCCATCTCCTTCCTGCTCCAATCCATCTGTTTGAGTGGGGCAAGGCTCGTGACCATGTTCCGGCCCGTGTCTCCGTCCGCAACGGGGAAGACATTGATGTGATCCAACAGATCGGCCCAGGCGGACAATCGCTCGGTTCCGGTAATCAAGGCCTTTTGCAGGTCGCTGTTCATGACGGAAATCCTAACGCCCGCCGGATATTATCGGGGATTTCAAAGAGCATCTCCATTGCGGGGAGTTTGACCGCTAACTGCTCACTTCTCCCTCTTGTACAGACTGCCCCTGTTTCAGAAAGTCTGATCTGAAAATCAATGATGATTTTTGCTTTTGCCTCAAGGACCGTTGCCGTAACGATGAATTTGTCTTTGTTCCTTAAAGCTACGATATGCTTGGTGCTCGTCTTTATGATGGGAAAAATGACCAGGCTGTCCTTGGAATACTCATAAAGATCTATGTCGCATTGGTCAAACAGGGCAAATCTTGCCACGTCAAAATATTTCATATAATTTCCATGCCACACGATATGCATGGGGTCCAGATCGTGAAACGGCACGGTCAAATGAACATCGCAGGTCTTGTGTTCGTTGTTGATTTTCAAAAGACTTCCGGCTCCTGATGAATCTTCTATGTCGTTATTGACAGGGCTCCAAACTATTTTACGGCTGTGTTTCTTGTCAAGATTTTATTGACCGGGGATAGGCTTCTTGCTATCTTTGCCCTCAACCGAATGGGAAAAGTCGAGATGAGGGGATGAACATGGGAAAATGGGTATGCGGGGGCTGGGTCGTTCTGTGGTTGCTGGTTCTTCTTCAGGGGCCGTCGTGGGGAGAGGATGAAGCAAAAGAAGACGTCGCGACCCGTTTCGGTTTTGCCCTGAGCTATGGGAACAGTTTCCATCCGAACAACGAAATTGGATTCCTCATGGCCAATTATATGGCCCTTTTTGATTATGACAAAATCTGGCATCATAGCGCGCCGGAGGCCCTGCGCTTCAAGCTGGAGGTAAGCCTTGGGTCCACTGTAACGCCCAAGCCGTGGATCATGGCATCCACGGGGATGATGGCCCTCTATTATCTGGACCCTTTGTCCACGACCTGGATTAGACCCTATATCGAAGCAGGGATAGGGATCATTTACACCGGT
>JBBSAR010000274.1:0-6102 GCA_038252125.1 Desulfatiglandales bacterium | reverse complement strand
CATCCCCACATCATTATAAAGCACATCCTGGATATGTCGAACCTTGATGCCGCCTTTATAGGTAAGCCCCCCTTCTTTCAGACACTCATTGACCTGGCTGAGAAGTGCGGGATCTTCTTTTATCTCATGGTTCACCTTGATCATCTGGATGTAACAGGAACTGCAGGGCGCCACGATATCATACTTTCCCTTGGCCTCGGCCAGGGCAAGATTCCTGGCATTCAGGACCTTGACGGCAAGATCATTGGCGCCGGCATAAGAGATACTGGCGCCACAACAGTTCCAGTCCTCGATTTCTTCAAATTCAATGCCCAGAGCCTTGCAGACCGGCTTTAGCGATACGAGAAAATTGGCGCCGGTCCCCTCTAAGCTGCATCCCCAGTATAGAAAGTATTTCATGCCGCAGCACCTCCTTTCCCTATCTTTTCAGCCTTATCCAGCATCTTCCTCAGAGAGTCGATTCCCTTGATTTTTTTCTCCGGAAGCAATTTCATCCGATGGTGCAGCATCAGCTTCAAACCTATATCCACGAAGTTAAGCGTGGCCTTGATGCCATTCACAAACCCCCCGGCAAAAAACACCCGCCTTGGAAGATCCTTCTCATCGATCCGGCCAAGATGGTAGACCTGTTTCCAGAATTCCCGGCCGAAATCGGCCGTATCCTTGCGAGGCACATAACCTTTTTTCAGGGCATAGTGCGCCAATCCATGCATCACATCGATCACGGGAACAGATCTCGGGCATTTCACCTTACAAGCATAACAAGAAGTACACAGCATGATAGACTTGCTGTTCAGGACCTCTTCCCGCTTTCCCGCCCTGATCATGGAAAAAATCTGTCTCGGAGGGTAATCCATATGTTCTCTCAAGGGGCACGAAGCGGCACAGACACCGCAGTTCATGCACATTTTAATCTCGTCCCCGGAGTCCACATTCTGGAAGACCTCCTGGCTAAAGGAGGGATCATAGTTTATCTTATTTTCCATAAGCCACCTCTTTTCACTGGGAGTTATGGTTCACCAACACCTGCCGTTTTCCAATCAGAACAAATTCCGTTCACCATTTTCCATTTTGCTCCGCTGCATGCACCAGGCAAAACAGCGGAGGATATTGAATGGAGGCACGCCCTGTTACCACCCTTTATAGGGGTTGGGGCCGACTTCTACGATCTTCTCCATAAACTCATTAATGATTCCCGGGATTTTATCGTAGTCCGAGATACCGACTTCAACAAATTTTACCCGATCCGACTCCAAAGCCAACCTGTCCAGGGTCTCCGACACCTTGCCCAGTCTGGTATTGGCCAGTTCGCTTCCCTTGATAAAATGGCACTGATAATCATCCCCGTGCCTGCATCCCATGAGAAGAATTCCATCAACTCCCCGGGAAAGGGCATCGGCAATCCAGACCAGATTCATGGAACCAAGGCAACGCATGGGAATAAACCGGATGTAGGGGCTCCATTTCATGCGCTTGATTCCCGCCATATCCACGGCCGGATAGGCATCATTCTCGCAGACCAGACAGATGACCCGTGGTTTCTCCTCGTCTTCTTCCGGCACATGTACGGCCTTGATCATGTTTCCGATCATCCCTACGGAATAGTTCTTAAAGGAAATGATCCGCTCCGGACATGCCCCCATACAGATGCCGCAACGACGGCAACGGGTGGGATTGGGCAGAGGATTCGCCTTTTCATCCTCATTGATCGCCCCGAAAGGACACTCTTCCGTGCACCGTTTGCACTGGGTGCATCGCTTCATGTTGAATTCCGGATAAGTCATGTCGCCGGCCCTTGGATGAACCGCCATCCCGATTGCCGTTGCTTCGGTGCACTGAATCGCTTTCATCGCGGCCCCCACCGCATCATCAATGGCCTTGGCCGTCTCCATGGGACGTCTGATTCCGCCCGCGGTATAAATACCGGTTCTCCTCGTCTCATAGGGAAAACAGATGAAGTGGGAATCAGGAAATCCATATTTGAGGGTCGGCAGCTCAGGACCCTGTCGATAGGCCAGATTCAGAGCGCTGTTGGCAAAAAACCCGGAATCGGGCACAACTTCAATCGTGCCTTCCTCATCAGCCCCCGCCGCATCAGCCGGAGCCTTGATCCGCGGCGTTGTCACCGGTCTGGAAGCAGGAACCATCCCGACTGCCAGCACCACAAGGTCCAGGTCTTCGATTTTTACGTTTTGGCCTAAAAGTTCATCATCCGCCTCCACAAAGAGTTTTCCTCCGGATTCACCGACATTTGTGGTTGTTCCTCTAACGAAAATATTCCCATCATTCTGAGCCTTTCTGTAAAAATCCTCTGATTGCCCAACGGTACGAATGTCTTTATACAGGATATAGTTTACCGTTTCGGGATCCTGCTCTTTCAGGTAGGTGGCCTGCTTCATGGAAACCAGGCAACAAGAAGATGAGCAGTAGGGGAGATGTTCCGGATCCCGCGATCCCGCGCACTGGATAAACAGGGCATTTTTCACCGGGCTCCCATCCGAAGGCCGGGTGATTTTGCCCGCGGCGGCCATCTCTTCCATTTCCACATTCGTAATCACATCTTTGAATTTGCCGTAGCCCAAATGACCCAGCTTGTTGGCATCATATGGGACCCATCCAGTCGCTTGAACAATGGCCCCCACCCTTACCGTTGCAGAATTGCCGTTGGCCTTTATATCTACGGAATAAAGTCCCGGGCCGCCGCTAGTCTTTCCAACGGTCGCGGAGGTAAACACCTTAATTTTCGGATTGTCCTCTACGGACTTGATAAGAGCGGCAGCCCCCGTATCCGATAATTCCTTGTACGGCGTGGTCACGGCCTTTTTCATCTTCCCCAAGAATCCGCCGAGACGATCCTCTTTTTCCACAATAATCGCCTGGTATCCGGCCTTGGCCGTCTCCAGAGCGGCAGTCATTCCGGCAAGGCCCCCGCCTACGACCAGAATATCTTTCGAATATTCTTCATCGGCCTTGTATGGCTCAGGAATGGAGGTGTCCTTTGCCTTGGCGCAACCAATCCTCAGATTGTCTTCGGCCAACATCTGGGTGTCTTCTTCTCCAGGGGTCTGCGACCACGCCACCTGTTCCCTGATATTCACTCTTTCAACGATCTTGTCCCCGCCGAAATTGAAGACATCATAATTGACCCGCTGCGAACAAGCGGCGATGATAATGGTGTTGACGCCTTCCTCTTCGATATCCTTGTTAATGAATTCCACGCCTTCCGGACTGCACAGACAACCATGGTCTTTGATCAAATCGATACCGAAATCTTCGGTGCCGTTTTCTTTTAACTGCTCCACGTCCACGGCATCTCCGATTCCGCATCCGGTACATATATAAACTGCTGTTTTCTTGTCCATCAAGTTACCTCCTCGCGATTGATTGAATAGCCCGCAGGGCCGAAGCAGTGGCATCCTGGACAGACGAAGCAACATCTGTTGGTCTTCTGACGCAGCCGGCGCCGTAAATACCAGGCTTTTCAGGATCACAGGTCATAAAACCGTATTCATCATAGGAGACATCGGGCGATGTCTCAAGATCAATCTTGTTGGGCACCATGCCGGTCGCCAGCACGACCATGTCAAAGGTCTCGCGAATCTGCTCGCCCGTCCTGGTGTTTTCTCCTTCAAGAAGCAGATCGCCTGTCTCTTCGACCTCCGAGATATTGGCGATCTTGCTCTTGATGAAAACAACTTTCTCATCTTGCTGCACCTTCACATAAAAATCTTCCAGTCTGTCAAGAGCCCGGATGTCAATAAAAAAGATCGTCACATCGCTGTCAGGCGTCTGCGCTCTCATGTAGGTGGCCTGCTTGAGAGAAGCCAGGCAGCAGATACCCGAACAATAGGGCAGATAGTTGTCGTCTCTTGACCCGGCGCACTGGACAAAAGCGATCTTCTTCACCTCTTTTCCGTCGGATGGACGTACTATTTTTCCACCGGTTGGTCCTGTCGGAGAAGCGAGCCGCTCCATCATGACGTTGCTGATGACATTCTTATATTCGCCGAATCCGTAGTAATCGATCTTCGCTGCATCGTAAGGCGTCCAGCCCGCGGCCCATACAATTGAACCTACTTTGAGATCGAAGGACGATTCTTTCATATCCAGATCGACGGCGCCGTATTCACAGGCCTCAAGGCATTTCTTGCCCTCTTCGGTCCCCACGATGGCGGGGTCCAGAACATACCTCATGGGAAAAGCGAACTCGTGAGGGAGATAAGCCCCTTTCATCTTGTCCAGACCGTAATTAAACGGATTGTCCACTTCCGTCTCGCAGACCTCGGCGCATTTTCCACAGCAGGTGCATTTTTCGTTCACGTATCTTGGGGATAATTTGATGGTTGCATCGTAGTCCCCTTCTTTGCCGGAGATTCCCGCAACCTCTGCCATGGTAAAAAATCGGATCTTCGAATTTTGCCTCATTCTCCTGAAATTAATTTCAAGACCGCAGTTTGGCGGACAAAGTTTCGGGAAATACTGATAAAGCTGCGTGACCCTTCCCCCTAAATAAGAACTCTTTTCCACCAGCACCACGTCGTAACCGGCTTCAGCCGCTTCCAGGGCGGCAGTAATTCCGCTCATGCCTCCGCCAACCACCAATATACTCTGGTTTGTCGTTTGTACCTCTGCCATTGTCTCCTCCAGGGTTGAATGTTTTCTTGAATTCTATGGGAAACGTGCCACTTATAATGGCAAGTCCTCAAAAGGCCGGGTTTGAAGTGAGTAGACGGAATTTTCTCCCGGACTTCCCAAGAACCTCCCCTCATTAATATAAAAAGCGTATTTCTTCAATAATCATTTTTCCAAAAATCCCACGGACCAAAAAAATGTTCATTGAGCAAATACGCTCTGTCCATTCTGCCAAGCTAACAAAATGCTCCAGGAACCAAGAAAGGCGCCTGGAGCATATTCAGTTAACGTTAAAACTTATACACCGGGAATATTCCACACGTCTTTCTTGGACATTTCCCATTCGCCGGTTGCAGCATCACGTCTGCAGTTGGCGAAGCAGTGCCAGTTCTTTTCATCCATCTTAGGCGTATCCGCCCTGAAGTAGTATCCAGGCCAACGGGTCTCGTCACGGAAGAGCATGGTTCGCACATGGGCTTCCGCCTGCGCCATGCGGTGCATATTCTCCCAGCATCTTTCCAGGGACTAGATATCCGCGGCAGCCAGCTTCTCGGCATCTTCCCGGAGAAACACGAACAGTTCCATGGCTCTCTCAAGATTCGGCTTGCTGGTCTTGAAGGCCGCGGTCACGCCACCTGCATACTCATCCATGATCTTCTGCATACGATCCATGAAGGGTCGCCACAGGATGTAGTTGGGGTTGATGGAGGGTTCAGTGGTGATTTTGCAGAATTCCTGGTAGCGATCCAGAGGTGACAGGATCTTTGCTTTCAGGTCCGCAATCACGGCCGCATCCACAGTCGGCGCAGCGCCCTTTTCCACGATGTATTTGATAGCGGCTTTACCGGTAATACGACCTTCCGCGTGGGAACCGGAGGAAAACTTATGGCTGGAAGCACCGGAAGCATCGCCGGCCGCAAACAGACCGTCCACCGTTGTCATGTTGGCATAACCCCATTTATAGGGGGTGTCCAGATCTTCGGGACCGCTCACCCATGCACCGGAAGCACCGGAGTGGGAACCGATGAAGTACGGCTCACAAGCAGCGATTTCGGAATGTTTCTCTTCGGGTCTGACGTTCATGCCCGCCCAGAGATGCGCCTGGGAGATGGTCATATCCAGAAAGTCTTCCCATGCCTCGGACTCCAGTTCCTTCATTTTCTTCTTGTAGCCCTTCGGATCTTCCTTAAAGGCGTCGGCAATCTTGTTGATGGCCTCAGCGGTTTCCATGTACAGAGGCCCTAAGCCCTGATCGACATCCAGCATGCCCAAGTAATTCCTGAGGTTGGCCGGAATGGGTTTGGCCAAGCCATAAGGCGCCCAGTTATTGAGCTCTTCTTTCCTTACGGTCATGTACTCGCCGCCCACGGCGCTGATTGCTCTTGATTTGAACAGGAGGAACCATGCGCCGACCGGGCCGTATGCGTCCTTAAACCGTACAGGAATGAACCTGACTTCCTGACAGGTCAT
>JBBSAR010000273.1:0-6115 GCA_038252125.1 Desulfatiglandales bacterium | reverse complement strand
TTGGCACGGGAGAGACGCTCCAATAAATCGCTGTCAGACACGAAAATGAATTCCCATGGCCGAAAGTTTCGAGAAGTGGGGGAACGCAATACGGCCTCCTTCAGAATCTCCATTTTGTCGTCTTCAATTTTTCGGGATTCATATTTCCTGACACTTCTGCGGGCTCTCATTAGGTCAATCATGTTCTGTTCCTTTCTCATTGCTGGTTTAATCATCCATGTACCCTCCCCATGGGTTGTATTTTCCTATGGGGCAGAGGGATTAATGATCTGAAAAACAGTTTGCTATTCAACCGGCTGAGCTTCAAATTGTCTTTGAACAGCTTGAAATGGGAGATGCGTTTCTTGCCTGCGGGGTAGTATGCAGCAATGTTGACTTCTTTCAAAGCAATACCCGCCCATGCGGCTTTGACCAGCACTTCAATTTCAAAGGCGAAACCCCGTTCCTTTAACTTTAGCGCCTCGAGAAGGTAGACGGGATAGGCCCTGAATCCGCTCTGTGCATCTCCCAGCTTTTTTCCTGTTTCAACGCGAAGCCAGAAGTTGGAAATTTCCCTTCCTATGCGCGAAGATCGGGGAGCTTCCGCTTCTTTGAGATCCCGTTTTCCCACAATGATCGCATCGGGATATTGTTCAATCATTAAGGAAAATTTCCGGAAATCACCCGGATCATGCTGTCCGTCCGCATCCATGGTGACGATATGGGTCATGTGCAACTCACGCGCTCTCTTTGTGCCGGAAAGGATTGCTGCGCCTTTTCCACTGTTTCCCCTGTGTCGGATCAGTTGCACTTCCAGATCTTGAAGCGTGTGCGATGTGAGGTCGGTGCTTCCGTCATCCACAACGATTACGGTTTCATGGATATGCCTGGCCTTTGAAGCGACTTCCCTTAAAGTGGCGCCGTGGTTGAAAACGGGGATGACAATGGCCGTACGGATTGTAATCGGTAAAGATGATCCATGGGCGACATCATTTTCTATCTGTTCTTGGTTATGGACTTTCATCAGCATTCCAGCGAAAGACATTCTCGTGCCAGATGCAGCAGGTCACGGATCCGCTTTCCATTAAAAAAAACATCATTTCGGTTGTTCAAGGCAACTCTGCCATAAGGAGAATGTGTCGGCTTTTTAAACCTGTCAATCATAAAGAAAATGGACCCCGGCAGGGTGTCCGGATTACTTTCAAATCCCGAAGGCCTTTCCGGGTTACAGTAACCCACAAGGGCATTTTCAAACTCGGAAAAGGTAATTCCATCCATGGCTGCTTTCAATCCGGACAGTCCCATAGGCGGAAATTCGTTTATAACAAAGGATGCTCCTGTAAGCCCGAAACGGCTGGATGCCTCTCCCAGAAAAGAATTAGGGAGAGTATAAGAGAAAAGGGCGGGGCTGGCCGATTTTCCCCCATCTGCTGTTACCGTATCAAAATAATCCAGATCTGTTTGTAAGCAACCATAGACGGTAGAAACAATGATGGCCATATCCCGAAGTTCCGTCCAGTTGTCCTCTCCCGCATCTTTCAAGGCCATGGCGATGGAGGCCAGGCCAAGTTTTGAAAACTGGTCCAGTCGGCCGAAATGCGGATAGGGGGTATCAAAAACCGCTTTTCTCATGATGGCGGGAAGCGGGCCGTCAGGCATGGAAAAGTGTCTCCTTTGCCTGCCGTAAGCAATTCCCGCGGTCGTAGTCCACCCTATTCCGGTAACATACAATGTCATAAGGCTGGACCTCGTTTCAAGATTACCGCGGCATTTACACCACCGAAACCTGAATTGGTGGTGAGGAGATAATTGCCTTCAAGTTTCTGAAACTGAGAAGATACCATGCCCTTTGCTCCTTCGTCCGGAGAGATGAGCCCTACCGTCGGAGGGATGCATTTTTCTGCAAGGGATTTTACCCCAATTGCCACTTCAATCCCACCTGCTGCGCCCAGTGTGTGCCCGATGGCTCCTTTTACGGAATAGACAGGTGGTTTTCGTGTGCCGAAAATGGAACGGAAGGCTGCCAATTCCATGCTGTCGTTATGGATTGTGCCGGTGCCGTGGGCGCAAACCGCGGATATATCGTCCTCGCCGATCCCAGCCATTATCAGGGCTTTTCGGATTGCCCTGATAAGCCCGCCACCGTCCCGTGCGGGGGCGGTAAGATGAAAGGCGTCTCCCGATATGCCCCATCCTGCTATTTCGCCGAGGACCGGCCTTTTTTCGCGGCGGTAGCGGGCCTGACTCATGAGGAGGATGGAGGCGGCGCCCTCTCCGAGGCTCAGGCCGCTTCGATCCTTGTCAAAGGGCATGGCCGGCAGGGCGGACAGCGCCCCGAGCGCGGAAAATCCGGAAAAGACAAACTCGGTAACGAGGTCGATGCAGCATACGAGAACGGTCTCTGCTCTTCGGTGTCTAATCAGTGCGGCGGCCCTTGCAACGGCAATGGAAGAGGACGCACAGGCTGCGCTGATATTTACGCCGACATTTTTCAGACCAAAGGTTCGTGACAGGATCGCCGGGAGTGAAGAGAGCAAGATATCGCTTCTATCGGAAGGTGCGCCTCTCTCAAATTTTTCAAGGGTGTCTATCCCGGCTTTTGCGGAGGCGGTAATCAGGATGGCATCCGCCGGCACGTCTTTCACCTGAGAAGTCAGGCGGTTCAACAGGGCGTGGGTCATGGAAGATTTGCCTGTCCCCGAAAGACCTTCAACGCACGATGCAAAATGACTCTTGTATTGGGACACGGAGAACCGCTGAACCGGTTCAATAGCCGATTTCCCAGCCATCAGACCCTGCCACAGCTTATCAAGATTTAAGCCGAGGCCCGTAACAGCGGCGCAATCCATCACGAAAATATTCATTCCAATTCCTCTGCACTCCATCTTTTGCATCCTTTATATCTCTTGTAGCGATATCAAGTCAATATGGGCGAACTATTTCATGGGCTGTATTCAAACCGGTAACTGGCATTCCACATTGTTAACAATCCAAGCTGTCTTTATTACAGCTTTACGAGATCTTGAATTTGTGCAATATTTGCTCCCATGCGTATCGTACTTGTACATCCTGCCGGTTCAAACTGGGTCCCGGGAAAGAAAGATATCACGGCTATAGCAAACCGCATGGCCCCGCTGGGGCTGATTTCCATCGCGGCATATCTTGAAAAGGCCGGGCATACTGTTTTTGTTTATGATTGCCTGGGACCTGGAAAGCCTTTGTTCAATCGCGCTCACGCCAAAGCGATCCTGAGCTATTCCCCCGATATGGTGGGATTTTCGGCTACAACATCGGGATTTCTTGATGGGTACGAACTGGCTGAACAGATCAAGCTGGCGAGAGAGGAAATCACCATTGTTTTCGGAGGAGTGCATATATCCTCCCTGGGCGCCCCCCTCCTGACGGATTATCCGGCTATCGACTTCCTTTGTCTTGGCGAAGGGGAAATAACCATGGCGGAACTGGCAAACGGTCATTTACCCGCCACCATAGCGGGCCTTGCGCGAAGAGAGAGTGACGGACCGGTAACGAACGCCCCGCGGGAACATGTCCCTGAAATGGATGATCTGCCTTTTCCTGCCTATGAAAAGCTGGAAGGTTTTCCAGAGGGCTACAACCTCCCTCTTTTCAGCTATGTCCTTACCCCCGTAGCTACCATGGTTACCAGCCGGGGATGTCCATACCAGTGTTCCTTCTGTGACCGTTCGGTTTTTAAGCAGGGATTTCGTTATAATTCAGCGGAATACGTTTACGAGCATATCAGATACCTCCGAAAGCGATTCGGGGTTCGCCATATCAATATCTATGACGATCTCTTTACGGCCAATCGAAAACGGATTGCCGAACTCTGCCGGCGGCTTATTTCGAATCCTCTCCATATGCAGTTCAACTGCGCCGTGCGGGTAGGGCATTGTGACGATGAGCTCCTTAAAATGCTGAAAAATGCGGGTTTTCTCCAACTATCTTTGGGGATTGAAACTGGTGATTCAGACTTGATGAAGGTTCATAAACCCGGGGTCTATCTTCACGAGGTGCGGGATACGGTCAGCCGCATCCAGCGGGCGGGGCTCAGGGCAAAGGGCCTTTTCATGATGGGGCTTCCCGGCGAGACCCCTGAGACTATCCGGAAAACCAGTGATCTTGTGGTCTCGCTCGGCCTTGACGATATGAACATGTCAAAATTTACACCCTTTCCAGGCGCCCCTGTCTGGGATACAATTTTTCAGGAGGGCTCCTTTGATAATGATTGGCGTAAGATGAACTGCCTCAATTTCGTTTTTGTTCCAAAAGGCCTCAAGTCGAAAGAGCAGCTTGATGAATTCTACAACCGGCATGTGAAGCGATTTTACAGTGATCGGAAGTGGAGAAAGAAGTTTCAAAAACACCTCTGGCAACATCGGTGGAGCATCTTGCATTTATTGAAACATCTTCCAACCTTCCTTGCCGCCAAACGCAATTTCGAACCAGAGTAGGGGGATCTATTGGATACTTTGGATGCAATCCGTTCCCAGTTTCCCATCACGGAAAGCAGGGTGTTTTTGAATCACGCGGCGATTGCGCCCATACCCCTGTGCTCCGTGAAAGTGGTGCAAGAGCTCCTGGGGCAAATGGCTCAATATGGTGGAGGGCGCTATTCTGAATGGATGGAGCAAATCGGGTATGTGAGAAAGCTTGCGGCAGCGCTCCTCTCCTGTGATCCGGGCGAACTGGCATTTACGGGGAACACCTCCGAAGGCCTGAGCGCGATTGCATCCGGACTGAAGTGGTGCAAAGGAGATGTGGTGCTTATCCCTGCCCCGGAATTTCCCGCCAATCTGTACCCCTGGGAAAACCTGACGTCACAGGGAGTGCGCACGAAACGAATCGATCGAAAAAACGGCGCTTTCCATGTGGAGGATGTGGAAACGGCGCTGGCGCCCGGAACACGTCTTATCACTGTAAGTTCGGTGGACTTTTGCACCGGTTTTCGTTGCGATCTGGAAGCCCTGGGAGATTTTTGCCGAAGAAAGGGGTTGCTCTTTTGTGTGGATGCCATACAGAGTCTGGGGATTATTCCCATGGATGTGAAAAAATATGGGATACATTTTCTGTCCGCCGGAGGGCACAAATGGCTGCTCAGTCCCATGGGGTGCGGAATTGTGTACATCTCCGAGGAGGTCAATCATCTCGTACATCCGGACCGGGTGGGGTGGAAAAGCGTAGTGGACGAGGAAAACTTTTTTCAAAAGGATTTCAGTCTGAAACCCGATGCCCTTCGTTTTGAGCCGGGAAGCATGAATGTAGCGGGGATTTATGCCCTTGGGGCCGCCATCAGGTTGCTGAATGAAGCAGGTCTCGAACGGGTAAATGAAAGAGTCCTGTTCCTGAATGACCTGTTCATCCAGGGTTTACAGGATAGAAAGATCGAAATTGCCTCCACCATCGCAGGTCACGAACGTTCCGGAATTCTCAGCTTCCGTCCCGAAGGAGACCCTGAAATTTTGCATCGTTTTCTCAATGAACGAGATATCATTGTCTCCGTAAGAAATGGCATGATCAGATTGTCCCCGCATTTTTACAACAACCCTAACGATGTGGCTCTTTTTTTCGAAGGCCTTGATCGATATGCTTCCCGTTGAGAAGTCCACTACAACAGGAAATGGAGAAATCCCTGTGACAGAGTACCGGTCCTCTGTCTGGCAGGAATCCATGGGATCGTCAAAGATGTCCTGGCGACCGCAGGAAAAGTAAAAACTCATAACAGATATTGTCAACAGCAATGCTGTCAAACGTATATGTTTCATCGCTGCACTTAAAGTCCGGCTACCGAAAGGCATTCAGATAACAGCTTCGAATCAATTCGAAATGATTTCGGTGGTTGCGTATTTTCCACCAGACGTGTCCCTGATTTCCGATAGACCAGGGCGGAGTCATTCGACCATTTTTACCCCGCAACAGAGACCTGATATTTTCTTCGCCATACCCTGAAAACGGACCTCTGTCCACGCCGCCCAGCCAGTTTTCTTCGCCGGTAATTTCCGTGGACCATGAAAATGGATCAGACAACAAAAACTGCACATCTTTCTTTTTAGCCACCCTGTTCATCTCTTTCAGATGGAGTAAGGGCAGGGGAATTTTGTCGATCAGGTTAAGGGAT
>JBBSAR010000272.1:0-6117 GCA_038252125.1 Desulfatiglandales bacterium | reverse complement strand
GGTTCAAGCTGAGCCCATGACTTCCCCGAAACTACTGCGTGATAGGGCATGAACTCAGTCGTGAGTAGGTAACGTATACCAGCGCCGAGAGACAAGATTGCCGCAAGAGCAAGCACTACAAATACGATCTTTCGCATATTGTTTTCCTTTCAAAAAGGAACATAACTCCACGGGCATTCTGACCACGCCAATGACTTTACCGCGTCAGCGCCGCCAAGCTTCCCGCAGACAGGTTGACCCGATTGCTATGCATATATTTCGTTTATCGCATCAAGAAGTCCATAAACCAACAGAGGGCTATTGACTCGTGCTTCAGGATGAGAAAATGAAACCACGTATTTATTGGCACCCCTTTCATACCAATAGATACCTCTGCTCGTGGTTTTCCATTCCTTTGATGCGTGCCCGACAACCCACTTAAACAAATCTCCTGTGCCACCGCAGATTGTTAAATCTGGATCATAGATTGCGTATTGGAGCTGAAGATACTCTTTATCTTCCTTTGCAACAGCCTTAAGTGAGGCATGGTCCGTGATATGAGTCCCAGGAGATTTTTTTAGATTGATAGCGCAAATGCTTCTGAGTATTTGAATTCGGAATTCATTTGTGATTGTTGCGTAGAAACTCCAGTTGGGTATTGATCTCCGGTTGCGTATTCCGTGAACCCACCGTGCAATGTTATCCCATGTCTGCCATCGTCCACCGTCTGATATGAATTCTCTTAAATCCCACCCGCCGCCACCCGGGTCATTCACCTCTTTAAGAATAAAGGCTATTTTGGGGTTTGATTCAAGATAGTCCGGTTCAGATATAACACCATCTCGCACGAATCCTGCTCTGCTGCCCTGCCATTGGTTAAAAAGTTGTTCCTCATCCTCGTATATGCTCATTTCACCTCACGCATAACACCAGCTTCACGCGCGGCGGCTTTTTGCCGTCGCAGTGCAAGCAGAGGTTATATTTCATTGATATTACAAGTTGTTACCTTTTGATAGATTACACGATGCACATGCAACCTGACCA
Source organism: Desulfatiglandales bacterium (assembly GCA_038252125.1). GTDB lineage: Bacteria > Desulfobacterota > DSM-4660 > Desulfatiglandales > Desulfatiglandaceae > DUZB01. The sequence goes on along the minus strand of JBBSAR010000272.1, from coordinate 5,094 downwards.
TTTTTAACAGTGGTTTTACCACCTTTTGACCAAGGAATAATGTGGTCACACTGCCAATCATCCCAAGTCAACTTCTCACCGTTGCATTTTATGCATAACTGACAAAACCCCTTATCACGGCGAAAGACAGCTAATTTTTGAATGTAGGTAAAATCTCGCTGATTATCCTTCCGCGATAAAGTTGGAAAAGCTTCTAATAAATTCCTTAACATGAATTCCATACGGTGGCGTATAGAATCGGCAGCATCAGTGCTATGGCTTATTTTCTCTTTGTAAGAAACCCATTCAGGGATTGCCTCATCTTCAGATTTGTCTTCTTGATCGCGGCGAGTTGTTTCAAACACAATAAACCAATTGTGAAAATCGTTCTCAATTTCATCGATAACATATTGACGAAGCAATTCTGCAATAACACAATACAAAGATATGATATTAAATCTCGTCAATTCTGGGGTCTTATCTGAAAAATATTTATCAAGAATGGAAAGCGTTCTGTTAACAGACTTTGCTTGTAAAAATCCGGGTCCAGAGGACCCGGCTTTGAGTTAACCCCTAAAAGGGGTAAAACTACCTTGCCTCCTGAGGGGGCAAGGTTGAGCTGTCCCCGTTGGTTTATCAGTATTTAGGGGTTTCGGAATCCCGTTCTTTTGCCTCTTGATACTTTATGTATTTTCGAATCATTTCTGCATCCAAACCAACTGTGTCAACACAGTATCCCCTAGCCCAGAAATGATTACCCCAGTAAGGTTTTTCTTTCAATTTGCGAAACTTATTCAGTATCCGAATCGCTGTTCTACCTTTCACTGTCCCAACATACCCCGAAATGGACACTTTGGGAGGTATCAAAACAAGCAGATGTACATGATCAACTTGAACGTTTAACTCTTCTATCTCGCAGTTCTGTTGCTCCGAGAAAGTTCGGATACATTTTTCAGCTTCTTGTGCAACTTCCCCTGTGAGAACTCTGTAACGGTATTTGGGAACCCACACTATATGATATTGGCAATACCATAACGTTTGTGATAATTTCTTGAATCGACTCATTTGTTTCTCCTTTGCTTTGTTGTGGGGACAACTCAGCTTTGGATATAACAAATGGGTCGTTCAGATGGCAAAGCCACTGAACTCTGACCTTGCCCTGAGGGCAAGGGTTTCCATGATGGACTAAACCATTTCTTTGTTGGAACATTTTGTAGCCTTTTTTAGAAGTTTTGTCAAAATTCAATTTATACAAGATGTCGAAACGATGCAGCAATTCTGAGCCGGAGTAGAGTTTATTTTAGCTTCGCTGATTGGATATGTTTTCTTGCTCATAATTCTACTCCAAAGATAACACATCCGGCTGAACGAAAGAGGCCGAGGGATTCCGTGACTTATACGGCGAATTCCTGAAACTGGATGTGATGATTTTAGGCGTTTCCCCGGACGGGGAAACGAGTCACCAGAATTTTATCGAGAAGAACGCCCTCCCCTTCCCTCTTCTGTGTGATCCGCTCCACCGTCTGGATCGATCCGGAGGGTAAGGTGAAGAAACACTGGCCAAAGGTTGCCAATGCCGCTAGCCAAGGCCGCGGATCATCCCCGGCAGGTTTGGAGGCGCTACGGGAGGCACTCTAAAGAAGGATGCGCTTCCAGTCCCATAATTCCGCGAGGATGTCATCACATCCCCCCAGCCCTTTCAAGGTGCTTATTGAATTTGGGGATTTTAGGAATGTATTGATAGAAATCGGGGTTCGAAGCGCGAAGGGGTACCATCCGGTTCATCTTTTTGATCCTGTCTAAAGTTCTTTCTGATCGTCGCTTGGGGTCGGACCTCAGCAACCGTTAAACACAATTAGATAAAAATAAAATAATAGGCTGTTTTCAACCCTCCAGTGAAATCCGCTCCGCTCGTGACTTCGTCCTCCGGCTAAACCCCGATGAAACAAAAGAACAAAAGGTTTCATCGTATTCTATTCAAACTCCCTGGCAGCAAAATACGGATTTGGAATCCATTCTGCCAGGTTTTTTGAATTAAGATACACCCGCACATAAAAGAAAAGGACGTAACTTTAAAGAAAAAGTACGTCCTTTTTCAACTGGTGCCGAAGAGGAGAATCGAACTCCTACAGGGATACCCCTACTAGACCCTGAACCTAGCGCGTCTACCAGTTCCGCCACTTCGGCAAGAATTGAGTTGATCTTTTATCCACTTGATGTTAGTGTATTTAATTCTCTTTGTCAATAGTTTTTACCAATAATTTTAAGGAGCACCAAATCGGCAATGCCTGTCTTTTATGACTTCGCACAAATAACAAAACCTTTAAAAAACCCGGTGGCCACCATCGGAAATTTTGACGGCGTTCACAGGGGACACCTGACCCTGTTTGACATGGTAAAGCAAAGGGCGGCAATGACCAACGGTGAATCAGTGGTCATTACTTTTGATCCTCACCCCCTAAAAGTCATGAAACCGGGAAACGGACCTCCCCTTATCACCCCTACAGAACAAAAACTGAATCTCATACAGGCCGCAGGCATTGAAATCATCTTCTGCATTCCCTTCACAAAAGATTTCGCCGCGATTTCCGCGCGCGAATTCATCCAGAATATCCTGCTTGACGGGATCGGAATCAGAGAGATTGTGGTGGGATACGATTACAGCTTTGGAAAAGGGCGTGAGGGCAATATCGAACTTCTCAAGGAGATGGGGCAGACCGGCGGTTTTCTGGTTCATGTGGCCGAACCGGTACACATAGGCGACAGACTGGTCTCGAGCACCGCTATTCGAAAACTGATTCAGGAAGGCAATCTATCGGAAGCAAGACTGTTGTTAGGCAGGGATTACCAGATTTCCGGGCAGGTCATTAAAGGGATGAACAGGGGAGGCAGGCTGTTGGGCTTTCCCACGGCAAATATTACCCCCGTGGATGAACTGGTTCCGAGGGTGGGAGTCTATGCCGTACATGTTGTCATTGACGATATGATCTTTGAAGGGGTTACCAACATCGGATACAATCCGACTTTTGGAAAAGGGCCTTTTTCGGTGGAAACCCACATCTTCGATTTCAACAGAGATCTGGTCGGAAAAAATATCATCATCCGATTCAAAAAGCGCCTGAGAAGCGAAAAAAAATTCGAGTCCATCCACGAACTTTCAGACCAGATCCGAAAAGATGTGTTACTGGCGAAGAAAATTTTGTCAGGTCAACAGGGCTGAATCGGATTATCTTAAAATTATATTTATTTCGAAAATTGGTTGACAAAATTTCAGGATTCTTTATGATGCAGCTGTTTTGAAACTTCGATAATTACCCACCTCTTAGGCTGAGACTCATATGAATGAATCACTGCTGACATTTCCAAAGGGTGGAATTCATCCGCCCGATGAAAAAGCGTTGAGTCAAGATTGTGCCGTAGAAATAATGCCTACCCCTGAAGAGGTTGAAATCCTTCTTCATCAGCATTTTGGCGCCCCCTGTAAATCCCTTGTTAAAAAGAAAGATCATGTTGAAGAGGGAGATCTCATCGGTGAGGTGGAAAAAGGGCTGGGCGCGAATCTACATTCGAGCGTGTCCGGAACCGTGAAAGGGATCGGTTTTTCAGCACATCCCATATCCGTAAAGACCCCCTCCGTTCTGATAGAAACAGACCCCGATGCAGCCCCTAAAAGCTACCCCACCCTGCCCTGGGAAGCCCTATCGTCACAACAGTTACTTGAAAAGGTCAAGGCCGCGGGGATAGTCGGCATCGGAGGAGCAGGATTTCCCACCCATGTCAAACTCTCCCCCCCTCCGGATGCCAAGGTCGACACACTTATATTGAACGGGGCGGAATGTGAACCCTATCTCACCACCGATCATCGATTGATGGTCGAGCAGGCGGAGCAGGTCATCGAAGGCGCCGGAATTATTCTGCGTATCCTGGGAATCAAAGAGTGCCATGTGGGAATCGAGTCCAACAAACCCGATGCCATAAAAGCCATGAAAAAGGCCGTTTCGGAAACCAATAACAAAGACGTTCGCATTCTCATAAATCCGCTCGTGGTGAAATATCCCCAGGGCTCCGAAAAACAGCTCATAGAGAGCATCACCAAGCGGCGCGTTCCCGGATTCGGCCTGCCTTTTGACGTGGGCGTGATCGTTCAGAATGTGGGGACCGCGAAAGCCATTTACGATGCGGTGGTCCATGAGAAACCGTTGTATGAAAAAATTATCACCGTATCGGGCCGCGGGATCAACAGACCGGCAAACCTCTTCGTCAAGATTGGAACCAGAGTAAGCGACATCGTGTCATATCTCGGGGGAGTCAAGCCTGAGCTTTCCAAGATTGTCATGGGGGGGCCCATGATGGGGTTTGCCGTTTCAACGATGGAGATTCCGGTAACCAAAACCACGTCGGGGGTTCTTTTTCTCACGGCCGCGGAGATAAATTCCAAACCCCACGGGCAGTGCATCCGTTGCGGCTGGTGCCAGAATGTCTGTCCCATGGGCCTATCGCCCAACGAGATCGGGATCTACGTGGAAGCAGGAAGAGCGGATGAAACATCGCGGTTTGGCGTATTTGAATGCTTTGAGTGCGGGTGCTGTGCCTATACATGTCCAGCCAAGCGGCCCCTGGTGCAATTCATACGGCTTGCCAAGATGAAATCAAAAAGGTAGGCATCCGTTTTTACAAGTCTTCAGCGAGAACAACCAAAAAAGGAAGCATTGCAAATGGCCGATTATCCTCTGTTGACCGTATCGTTATCCCCCCACATAAAGAGCGGCGAATCGGTAGAAAAGATCATGTGGACAGTCGTTGCCTGCCTGCTGCCGCCGCTGATCCTGTCCGTATTTATCTTTGGCCTGCAGACACTTATTATCACCGCGGTCAGTGTAGGGAGCTGCGTTGCCGTGGAGGCGGTTTCCCAAAAACTCCTGCACAGGCCCGTCACGATCCGAGATGGCAGTGCAGTTATCACGGGCCTCCTCATGGCCTTTATCATTCCTCCCGGTGTGCCCTATTGGATTCCCATATTAGGGGCGATCATGGCCGTTTATTTTTCCAAACACCAGTTGTGATGCAAAGGATTCAACATCTTCAACCCAGCCCTGATCGGCCGCGCCTTCCAGG
>JBBSAR010000271.1:0-6123 GCA_038252125.1 Desulfatiglandales bacterium | reverse complement strand
GTCGTTTGGAAGAGATCGAGATCTTAGAGAAAGGGGAGAGAAAGTCATGAAATGAAATCCTTTGCTTGCGATCCGGGAATTCGGCCAAAGCGTCTGGCTGGACTTTATTCAGCGAAAAATGATTGCCTCAGGAGAGTTGAAACGGTTGATAGAGGAATCTGTATTGGAGAGGTGCAAATATGAAACCTTTGCAGTTTGAAGCGCTGTTTCTGGATATAGGGGGCGTTCTGCTCACCAATGGTTGGGATCGACACATGCGCAGGAAGGCAGCGGAAAAGTTCGGGCTCCAGTATGAGGAGATGGACGAACGCCATCACCTGACTTTTGACACCTATGAAGAGGGAAAATTGAGTCTGGATGAATATCTCCTCCGCCTTGTTTTCTACAGGGATAGGCCCTTTACACAGGAACAATTCAAGAAATTTATGTTCGCCCAGTCGCAACCCCTATCGGAGATGATTGATTTTATAATTCAATTGAGAAAGAAATACAGTCTCAAAGTGGCGGCAGTGAGCAATGAAGGACGAGAGCTGACCGTTCATCGCATCGAGCAATTCAAGCTGAGGTCGATTTTTGATATGTTCATCTCTTCCTGCTTTGTGCACTTTCGGAAGCCGGATAAGGATATCTATCGGTTGGCCCTGGACTGTGTTCAGGTTCCTCCCGAGAGGGTGATATACATCGACGACCGGGCCATGTTCGTGGAGGTTGCAAAAAGCATGGGGATACAGGGTGTTCATCATACCGGTTATGAGTCCACGCGAACCGCCCTCGAAACATTGGGGCTTTCAACAGGACAAGGAGAAAATCATGAAAGACAAAGAGTGTGATATTGGTTTGTTCGGGCTCGGCGTGATGGGCGGCAATTTTGCCCTGAACATGGCGGATCACGGTTTTTCGGTGGGAGTTTATAACCGCACGAAGGAAAAGACCCGAAAATTCATGGAAGAGAGCGTAGGAGACCGACCGATCCGCGCCGCCTATACGGTGGCGGATTTTATCGCGCTTCTGCGCCGCCCGAGGGCCATTCTCATTTCCGTGCCCGCGGGTGAGCCGGTGGACGAGGTAATCGATGAGGTTACCCTGGGCCTGGAATCAGGGGACCTGATCGTCGACACGGGCAACTCCCATTTCAGCGATACGGATCGACGCAGCCAATCCCTTGCCAAAAATAATTGGCTGTTCATGGGCATGGGGATCTCCGGGGGAGAATCCGGGGCCCGCCACGGGCCGAGTCTCATGCCCGGCGGCTCCAAAGAGGGATATGAACGCATTCGATCCATAGTGGAGGCGGCCGCCGCCCAAATAGACGGGACCCCCTGCGTCGCCTATCTGGGGCCGGGTTCCGCGGGTCACTTTGTAAAGATGGTTCATAACGGTATCGAATACGGGATCATGCAGATGATCGCCGAGACCTATGATCTCATGAAGCGCGGCATGGGCCTTGATGCCAATCAGCTCCACCAGGTCTATCAGGCGTGGTCCCGGGGAGAGCTTAACGGTTATCTGATGGAGATTACGTCGGACATCTTTCTTATCAAAGACGAAAAAACGGGAAAGCCTCTTGTGGATCTTATCCTGGACCAGGCCAAACAGAAGGGTACGGGTGAATGGACTTCGGAAGCGGCGCTGAAGCTTCAGGTGCCTCTCTCCACCACCCATATGGCCGTAACCGCCAGGGACATGTCCGCTTACAAGGAAGAGCGAAAGATCGCGGCGGGGATTCTCAGGGGACCGGATAATACCAATCCGAAACCCGGAAAAGCCTTTATTGACAAACTCGAAGGCGCTCTTTATGTGGGGATGGTGTGCTGCTACGCCCAGGGCATGGCCCTGCTGCAAAAAGCCGGCAAGGCCCATGACTACGGACTGAATCTGGAAACGATCGCCACCATCTGGAGAGGAGGGTGCATTATAAGGGCGAAATTGCTGGAAGATATCCGGAAGGCCTATGCGCTTAAGCCCGACCTTCCGAACCTCCTTTTGGATCCCGGACTGGGTAAGTCCGTGATGACCAGGCAGGCGGATCTGAGGGAAGTGGTCTCCACGGCGGTCGGTCTGGGAATACCGGCCCCCGGATTGATGGCCTCTCTGTCCTATTTTGACGGATACCGCAGTGAGCAGCTGCCCGCCAATCTCATCATGGCCCAAAGGGATTACTTCGGCGCCCATAAATATGAACGAATCGACAGCGAAGGGACGTTTCATACCCGCTGGATGGAAAGGGAGGAAAAATAATGAAGACCGGTCTGCATCCCGAACCCACGGTATTTGTCATCTTCGGCGCCGGAGGCGATCTGGCCTGGCGCAAACTGGTCCCGGCCCTCTACAACCTTTTTTTGGATGGCTGGATGCCAAAGGAGTATGTAATTTTAGGATTGGGTCACGGCGAAATGAGCGAAGAGGATTACCGCACCCACCTTCGGAAGGGCGTGGATGACTTCTCCCGAAGAGGAACGGCGGAGACGGACCCCTGGAACGATTTCGCATCCCATGTTTCTTTCCTCAACGCCGAGTTGGAAAATTCCAAGGTCTACGGAGACATGGCCAAGAAACTCTCGGCGCTGGATAAGAAATGGGATATCCGCGCGAATCATGTTTTTTACCTGGCCCTGCCTCCCGCCCTGATAGGCGATGTGGTGAAAAGACTGGCGGCCGCGAAACTCAACGGGGAAAAGGCGCGCATTGTGGTGGAAAAGCCGTTCGGTAATGATCTCGAAAGCGCCCGGGAATTGAATCGCAGTCTCGGGGATGTCTTTAACGAAAATCAGATCTTTCGAATCGATCATTACCTGGGCAAGGAGACCGTGCAGAACATCCTGGCCTTTCGCTTTGGAAACGCCCTGTTTGAACCCGTCTGGAACCGGCGGTATATCGATCATGTTCAGATCACCGTAGCCGAGGATGTGGGCGTGGAACACCGCGGACATTATTACGAAAAAGCGGGCGCCCTTCGCGACATGATTCAAAATCACCTGCTTCAAATTCTTTGTCTGGTGGCTATGGAGGCGCCCATCTCATTGAACGACAACGAAGTGAGAAATAAGAAGGTGGATGTTTTGCATGCGGTTCGGCCCATCCCTCCCGAACGGGTGCATCAATATGCGGTCAGCGGACAATACGGCACGGGCTGGATCGCAGGCAAACATGTCAACGGATACCGGAACGAACCCCGCGTAGCCGAAAACTCCTCCACGGAAACGTTTGCCGCGCTCAGGCTGTTTATAGATACCTGGCGCTGGCAGGGCGTTCCCTTCTACATGCGGACCGGCAAGCGGCTGCCCGCAAAGATTTCGGAGGTTTCCATCCAGTTTCGGGCGGCCCCTCACCAGACCTTTCCACCAGCCGCGCTCAGGGATTGGCATCCCAACCGGCTGATTATCTCCATTCAGCCCGAGGAAGGCATTTTTCTGCGATTTCAGAGCAAGTACCCCGGTCCCACCATGCGGTTGTCTCCGGTCATGATGCAGTTTTATTACAAGGAAACCTTTGCCATATCCCCACCAGACGCTTACGAAACCCTGCTGCTGGACGTGATGATCGGCGACGCCACATTGTTCATGCGGGCCGATCAGGCGGAGGCGGCGTGGTCGGTGATCGCCCCGATCCTGGACGCCTGGACCCTGTCAAAACCGACGGATTTTCCCAATTATCAGGCGGGAACCTGGGGCCCCGAAGAGGCGGAAACCCTTATTGCCCAGGACGGATACAACTGGGTGGCGCCCACCTATCTGCAATGCCAGGATGAGACGGCCACCTGCAGGGTAAGCATGGAGCCTCGGTCCTAAGCTGCAATTATCAGGTTTTAGGAATTCAGGGGGACCGGGAAGGTACCCCTGAAGTTCCTGGCCCGACTTTTTGAGCTGTTCCGGCGACCCTGCGCTATTTGCCCGGAGGGAGAAGAAGTTTCTGACCCTGATAGATGAGCTTCTTGTCCTTGAGCTGGTTCAGTTTAACAAGTTCCGCCACGGTTGTGCCATGCTTTGCCGCGATCTTGGACAATGAATCCCCTGCCTGAACCGTATAATAGTCCCCCTCACCCTGAGCAGCGGGTTTCATTTTTGCGCCCTTTTCGGCCATTTTTGGTTTGGCGCCCTTCGTTACGGTCTTAAGCAGCTTGTCCGAAGCCGGGTTTTTGACGTCTCCCAGGATAAGAATGTCGGTCGTCGTCACTCCCTCTTTGCCATAATAGGCCTCGTTCCAACTGTTTCGCACCCCGACAACCGCACCGTTCAATGAAATACCGGCGAACAATCCTTTCGACAAGGCGTAGACGAGGATGTCCGCACTGATGTTGGCCGTGGCCGCGGCAGCGCCAACCCCGACGGGTCCTGCCGCCACCCCTACGTCCGCACCCAGCTTAACACTGGGCGACAAAAGTGCATTGACGCCTCTATCGGTCATGGCAAGCATGATCACCTGGGAGGCCTTGCCGCCTATCTGAAGACCAAAACTTACTTCGCCGATGGTATAAAAAGCCGGCCCTTTCCAGACCCCTGTTTTGGCGTCACGGACTACCAAGACCCCGCTTCCGCCGGACGCGCCGAAAACAAATGCGCCCTCCAGCACTTCCGGAGAAATCAAGACGCCTTTCGCCTTTCCGAGAAGGTCACGAAAGCCCGGCAGTGCTTTTGAAGCCAGGAAGTTTTTCATGGTGAGTTCGGATTTCACCACAAGCTGCGCCGTATCTGAAGCATCATCGGCGAAAACAGGGGTGATATTGAAAACCGCAAATGCAAACGCCAAAACAACGAATGCCACCATACACCTCATCAACGACCTTTTCTGTTTATCCATAATTCCTTTTCCTCCTCTTTCCGTTTAGGTTTAACTCTTACGCTATCGAACAAAACCGCATACGCAGTGTAATGATTTTATTTTATGATACAATACCATCGGGAAGGGAATGGGCGGAATCATGTATTTTTCCTTCAAAAGGGAGGTAGACGCCATAAAGGGCGATATGGCCCTTGTTTGCGCGGAAAACGGTTCGTCCGTCTGCTATTTGATCCTCATGGTCCTTGCCGGAAATAGGGCATGGACCTGATTGACGCTCGGAGAAATCATGTAGTAGTAGGTTCGGTCACGCCTCCCTGCGCCTGCAGGGAAAGGCGACTCCCTGGCGGAAACAGTTTAACCCTGGAAAATTAAAAAAGAAAGTGGTACAAAAGCGACAGATCCTTGGGAGTCGGACATATTTTTAATCACGTCAACCCTCAGTATCCGAAATGGGAGAAGGAGGGCGTGGAAATGAGTATTTTATGGGACTGAATCGTATCTGGAAAGGAAAGAATGAACGGCTGGAACAACTGGATGAATATGTAAGCAGCGAAAATCGGGCACACTTCGGTTTTGAAGAATTGAGAGAGGCGGACAAAGCTGAACGGGTCCGCCGCCATTTTGATGCGGTGGCTCATAAATATGACATAATGAACACCCTGCTCAGTTTCGGCGCCCATTATCTGTGGAAACATTGCGCCATCCATATGCTGGACCTGAAACCGGGAAATCGGGTCCTGGATGTAAGCGGAGGCACCGGCGATCTGTCCATTCTGTCCCAACGGGCGGTGGGGCCAACTGGCCGAGTCGTGCTCTACGATATCAACCGCGCCATGATTACGGCCGGACGGCGAAAGCGCACCAACGCGGGCGCCCGCCGACAAATCATCTACGTGCAGGGCGACGCGGAAAAAATAGCGTTTGGCGACAATACGTTTGACGTCGTCATGATCGGGTTCGCGGTACGAAACATCACCCACATGAAACAGGCCTTCAAGGAAATGGTCCGCGTCCTCAAACCCGGAGGCGCCTTCCTTTGCCTTGAATTTTCCAGGCCGGTCCGGCCCTGGTTTCGGCGGCTTTACGATTTCTACTCTTTTCACATCATGCCGGTGCTGGGAAATGCCATAGCAGGAAACAAAACGGCCTACATCCGCCTGCCGGAAACCATTCGACTGTTTCTCCTGCCCGATGAACTCTCGGCCATTTTCCGGGAGATGGGGCTGTCCAACGTGAACTACCGGTTACTAACCAATGGCATTGCCGTGGCGCATACGGCGATAAAATAGAGGACAGGTGGAGATGGGCAATGTGGACGCGACCGAGGTGGCTAAATTCGATGGC
>JBBSAR010000270.1:0-6129 GCA_038252125.1 Desulfatiglandales bacterium | reverse complement strand
GGTTATTTTATGTTGGAAAAATGGATTAAGCAGTGTCCATCCATTAATGAATTTGTGGGCACTGCGGGTTTCCAATTCAGAAATGAGCAATTTTCAGCAAGATCAAGGAAACCCGCAGTTTGACGCCGAGATTGCTGAAAAGGGCCATTTATGGATGGAAACTAGGAAAAAGCCAAACCCATCGTGAGGTGGGGACGGAAAGCCACGGGTCTTGAATCAAGAAAGCCGGGTTGCCTGGGAAAAAAGTGGCCGGGTTGCCTGGGATGGAAAAGGGTAACTCGGTTTTTTTTGGACAAGATTTGCAGGGGCTGCCGAATTAATGAGCCGGTCGATGAAACTATTACTTACTGTACATCTCGATGTTGCGCCAGAAAGATATGTAAGAAATCTATATCATTGACAATAGGGCATTTTCCTGTTATAAGGAACGCCATTCAAAAGAAAATTGGTGGATACAACCTCATATGCTGAGACGAATTAAGCTGTTTTTGAACCCGGCAGGAGACTTTCCCGAGCATTCTCAGACCGAAAAACCCGGTTCCAGTCCGACCGAAAAAAAAGGCCACCTCCCACTCAACGTCCTTATACTGTGATTATGGCAATTATCAAAAAAAATCAAATTGTTGGTCTCGATATCGGTTCTTGCACCATTAAACTGGTGGAGATCGAACATACCAGAAACGGAAGGGCCCTGAAAAATTTCGGCATGGTGGGAGTCCCTCAGGGAGCTATTGTGGAAGGCTCTATCAAAGATATTGAAGCGGTATCCGGAGCCATTCGGAATCTGTTTGAGAACCTGCGGGTGAGCAACCGGAATGTTGGCGTATCTCTGTCCGGTTATGCCGTGATTTCAAAAAAAATAGAGATGGATAGAACGGATGAAACAGGATTGGAAGCGGTCATCCAGGAAGAGGCCGAAAAACATATTCCCTTTGATATCAATGATGTCAATATCGATTTTGCCGTCTTGCCTCGTATTAAAAGTGAGGAGGATGAAGACGATAAAAAGGAGACCTCAGCTCCCCAAACGATGGATGTCATGTTGGTTGCCGCCAAGAAGGATGTGGTGGAAGAATATATCAACCTCGTTACTGCCGCGGACCTGAACCCCGTAATCCTGGATGTTGATGTATTCGCTCTCCAGAACGCAGTGGAAGTTAGCATTGAAGACCCCATGGGCAGTTTTGCCATCATAAACATCGGCGCCAACGAACTTCAGATCAACACCGTCCGAAATGGCATTTCCGTATTTTCCAGGGATTCCTCCTACGGAGGGGCACGGATCACCGCGGATATCATGGCAGCTTTCAATGTGACTTTTGAAGAGGCGGAAAAAATCAAACTGGGCGGATCGGAAGAAAAGGGACGTCGAGACTCGCTGGAGAGCATTTTCACTGCCCAGGTTTCCACCTGGGTCAGGGAAATCAGGCGAGCCCTGGAGTTTGTCGCGGGGACATACTCCGGTGGACCCGTGGCCGAAATTCTCCTGGCCGGAGGTTCGTGCAGGCTTCCCGGGTTTGCCAGATACCTGGAAATGGAAACCGGAATCATCGTAAAGGAGTTGAATCCGTTCTTTGATATTGCCGTCAATGAAAAGCATTTCGACCTGGATTATCTCAACTACATGGCGCCGCAGGCCGGCGTGGCAGTGGGTCTGGCGCTGAGAAGTATCGGGGACAAATAGTGATAAAGATCAATCTACTGCCATTTCGGGCAGCCAGGAAAAAGGAAAATATCAGGCGGGAAGTAAGTATTTTTCTTCTCACGATGGTTTTTCTTTTTGTTGCCGGCGGCTATGAGTACATTTCTCTCAATCAAAACCTGAACCATCTTGAAAATGAAGAAACCCGGTTGCGAGAGGAATCCAAAAAATATGACACCGTCCTGCGGGAAATCGCCCTGCTCAATAAGGAAATCAAGATTGTAGAAACACGGCTGGAAGTCATCAAAGGCCTTGAAAACGACAAAACGGGTGCGCTTCAACTGCTTGAAGAGGTTGCGATGGCCGCTCCCGTGGAACGATTGTGGCTGAACTCCCTCTCCGAGTCCAAGGGCCTGCTGACGCTCCAAGGGTCTGCAATGGACAATAATACCGTGGCGAGTTTCATGACCAGTCTCGGCAAGGCCGAACATATCACAAATGTGGATTTAAAGAGCACCCAGCTGCAGGATTTTCCCCAATACAAACTGAAGGCCTCGAATTTTGTCCTTACTTGTAAGACCAGTTTCAGCAAACCCAAACCGGAACCTGAGAAGAAAGGTGCAGAAAAGGGGAAATAGCAAATGCTGAAATTGAATATCCATGAGATTCCCTGGAAAAAACCGTTTAACGCTATTGCCAAAAAGGCGGAAAAGCTCAAGCGTCTTTACAGACTCCTGATCTTTTTCGGGGCCATTGTGCTTATCGGCGGGGGATTCACTTTTCTCGTCTATATGCCCAAGGCAGAAGCGATCAGTCAAAAGGAGAAAGAGATCACCGCCCTGGAAGACAAGATCAGAATGGGGAAAATCAGGGCAAAGAATTTGCCTGCACTGAACGCAAAAAAAGCGGAAATCGACCAGAAACTCATTGCGGCGCTTGAACTCCTGCCGGACGAGAGGGAGATCCCCAGCCTGCTCAAAGGGATTACGGAGCAGGGAATAGAGGCCGGCCTGGAATTCAAGCTGTTCGTTCCTGAGCTGGAAGTGGCGAAGGATTTTTATGTGGAGATCCCCGTGACCATCGAAGTGGAGGGGGATTACAGGAACGTGGCCGAGTTTTTTTACAAAGTCAGCAAGATGAAGCGCATCGTAAATATCGTCAATATCACCATGCGGCCCAAGGACAGCCTTTCCACCAGGCTCGTCACCCGATGCAACGCCATAACTTACCGGTTCAAGGAAAAGGAAGAGAAACCCAAAGCCGCAATAGACAAGGACAAGAAGGGATAGGGGCGTGAATCGTGGTTTGTTATTCGTTACTCGTTGTTCGTTACTTTTAAAAGGAATCGCTGCATTCATTATGAACCTCCGCGTTTTGACATATCTTTTGCTCTTCTGCGCGGCCCTGATGCTCTGGGGCGATCTTGTACCCTCGGCGGTTATGGCTGCAAAGCAGGAACAGCAGGCAAAGGCAGACGAGAAAGATTTGGTGAAGCTTGAACCTCCAAAACCGATCCCTCCTTTCGACCCTGAAAAATTGCCGGACCCTTTTGTTTCCTATTTTATCCGAAGCAAGCGGAATGAATCGCTGGACATGGAGAGGAAACAAAGGGAACAGCTTGAAAGAGAACAGAAACTGAAGCAGGAGCAGATTGCGGCCGAAAGAGCGCTCCAGGAACTCAAAGAGCCAAAAACAGAATTGCAGAAACTGGACCTTTCCCAGCTTACCCTGACCGCCGTTGTGAAAGACAATGAAAGGGACTGGGCTATGGTCAGAGATCCAAGAGGCATGGGGTACATACTGAAAAAGGGCGTCGCTATCGGGACAAATGGGGGCGTCATAAAAAAAATAGTCTATCGCGGCCGAAAGGTCATCATAGACGAACCATACCTGACGAAGGAATTCAAGCTCCAGTTCAAGGAAGTGGAACTTAAGATGCAGGATGAACTGTTTGAATAGAGCGGTTTATGGTTACCAACTAACAGTTGCCGGTTTTTCAACCGGTAACCGGTAAACGGCATGAGGAAATTTTCATGAAAAAGGCTGCAAAATTATTCTCATTTTTGTTTTTGGTGCTCCTGTTGGGATCGTTCTACCCGGGTTCGGCAAATGGCGCCGGGGGTGTTCCGCTCGTAGAGAACGAGGACAAAGGAAAGCCGGCTGGTTGGATCGAAAGTACTTCTTCGCTCAATGCGGGTATCGATGAGCTTTCGCGGTCCCTCATGGAAAGAATCGCCACAAAGTATTTTCATATCAAAAACAAACCGGTCATAAAAATCGCCGTCTTTGATTTTACGGATGAGGCGGGGAATATCACCGTAGGGTCAAGATACATTTCCAACAGGGTCAGGCTGGCCTTTGGAAGCAACCAGCCATTTGAGCTTCTGCCCGCCCAGGAAATCCTGGAGGGGAAGGTGCTGACCGCAGACCAGTTCGATCGAAATCATCTGCTCAGACAACGGATGGCGGATGAAGTGGGCGCGGATGTGTATTTATTCGGGGCCATAAAGACCGTTGCCATGGCGGATCTGGTCTGTCAGATTTCCCTCTGGGGAACTGTTCCACCGCACTATAATAAATGGGAGCTGGAGCCGTTTGAACGGGACATTCAGGACGATGGAAAAGACGTCCCCGAGCAGTGGAAACTGAACTTTTCCAGATCGGGCTTCAATTTCTTTACCAGGGTTGTGACCCCGGGCCAAATAGGGATCTCAGCCATTCAAAAAGAAGAAAACCTGGCCCGGGTGATCTTCCTGAGCCAGCCCCTGGTCGACGACCTCAATCTTTCCTGGCAGATTAAGGGGGATGGACTGGTCTATGATATGCGAAAGGAGGACGACGCAGGGTCTCTTCGAAGTCGAACGGGAGAGGTGATGCAGAGTCGTGTGAAAAGCGGGGATACCCTGAAAGAAATGAGCTATATCATCAAAGAATGTTCTCTCGTCATCAAGGAAAACGCGGATTCCGCCTTCCCCCTTGAGCCCTACGTACTCCAGGAAAGCAGTGACTACTATTTCATCCCCTTTGAAAAAGGCGAATCCGGTCTTCGATTCATGTATCTTTGGAACCAAAGCGGTAAAAGCAAGAGACTTTCCATGCTGGAAACCGGCATGGGCTGGAAACTGCACACGGCCGAAGAGGACTGGCCCATGCAGCTGAGCATAGGGCTGCATGTGGCCACGGCTACCCTGAAACCCATGGCGGAAAGCGACTACGGAACAAAGAAGCCCAGATCGGAATTCGTGACGAGATTCAAGTTTTCGGTAAAGCCGGGGTTGAACATCTACGTGGTCAACTATGTCTATCGCAGAGATCGTCCGGAGATTTTTGTCAGAAGACTTGAAATAGAAGGAAGCAAGGATGAGCCCGTGAAAGGGATCAGGAAGATAACGGAAGTTTTCAAGGTTTTCGGATTATGA
This sequence comes from Desulfatiglandales bacterium, assembly GCA_038252125.1. Taxonomy (GTDB): domain Bacteria; phylum Desulfobacterota; class DSM-4660; order Desulfatiglandales; family Desulfatiglandaceae; genus DUZB01. The sequence goes on along the minus strand of JBBSAR010000270.1, from coordinate 1,068 downwards.
TCGGTGAAATGGAAGAAATCAAATCGGGGATAACATTATGAACGGAAAAACCCGCAAACCGGCCGGGCATCATTTTTGTGCTCTTATCATCATTTCATTGCTCTTTCAGTGGGGCTGCACCACTCCCGGGGCAACGCGGGATGAAAAATCCATGGAAACGCCTGTTCTTGAGACCATTGCGCTCACTTCGGAAGCCAATCGTTCCATTATCACCATTACCAGTTCAACAGAAACTATCTTCAGCCCGTCTTTCACCCTTCCTTCTCCTCCTCGCATCTGTCTCGATATAAAAGGAATCCCCTCCAGTACATTTTCACACGCCCTGAAGGCGGAAAGCGGCCCTGTGCGAGAAATCTCCATACAGGATCGCGGTTCCGATTATACCGGTATCGTCATATATCTGCGGGAAGAAGGAAACGAATGCGCTGTGACGAGCGAAGGACCCGTCACTCGGATTTTGATCGGTCCTGGAGGTATGGCAAAACAGGCCGCCGGCCAGGGGGTTGCGCCCATAACGGTAACTCCCGGGCTCCCGCAGATCCTCAATGTGGAAGTGTCCGAACCAAAAAAAAACCGAACAAGACTAACCATAAACTGTGAAAAAGAGCCTCAATATCAGTTGAAACTGACCGGAAAAACCCTTGTCCTTGACCTCAAAGACAGCGCAATAACTTCTTCGCTGACAAAGAAGTTGGATACGACAACCTTTGAAGGGGCAGTGGAGAGCATAAGAGTGATACAACCCCGGGGCGCCGGAGATGTCTCCCTCAAGCTCACTCTCAGGGAGCTCTCGCCCTATCATATCAGAAGGGAGGGATCGGCGCTGCACCTGGATTTTGACTCCTTTCCAAAAAGCGCCGCCGGCTATTCGGACACATCCTCCGAAAAGTCTGCCGGGGCGGCAGGCGACAAATCTCCTGAAATCTACCCCCGGCCTTCAGTGGTGAAAAACAGCAGCGGGAAAAAACCGCCTTCCAAAGCCGTTATGTACGAGACAACCTCTCAGCAGTATGCGGGCCAGCGCATGAGCTTTGATTTCGTGGATACGGATATCCGGAATATCCTCCG
>JBBSAR010000269.1:0-6133 GCA_038252125.1 Desulfatiglandales bacterium | reverse complement strand
TTCTCTCCAAGGCGCGACACCACAGGGCGAAGCAGTGCTTCCCGTTCAACGTCGGTAACATCCGTATTTTCGGTAAAAGCCGCCCACTCCGGGAGTCCCTTTACATGGTCAATGGCGGTCTCATAGGCTTTATTACGCTGTTTAAACGCAGCCCGGTAGAGATTGCCGTATTCCATGCCCAGTTTTTCCGATGCCTGCCGAACCCTTTCCAGTTGATCCAGCACGTTTTCCGAATCAAAAGCCTCGGTCAGTTCATCGGCGGATTCTTCAAGTTCCAGGCTCGGGGAACGTTCGGCAAGAACCGGCCACTGCTCGTTCAACACCCGGCGGGCGGTTGCCAGGATCTCAAGGTTGGTCTCCGACGCCAACGATTCCAGGATCGTGGCTTTTTTTCGGCCTTCCAGATAGGACTTTCCCTCGCCGGCAAGAGTTTTCACACAGTCGTCCGGGGCCATATCGAGGATGCCTTCCACCCACTGAAGATGGGCTGCCACGGAATCCGCCCCCGGAACCTTGAGGGCCTTAAGGCGGGCGACCACAGGGAGTAATTTTTCCCGGTCCGCCGCCGCTACTTCCTGAAAAGCGTTGGCAATGTCGCCTTCTTCGATATTGACATCCTTGCCGGTGATCTCCTCAAAGGCTTGGGCCGCCCTGGCCAGAATCTTGAGATCCAGGGTCTCCCTCGGAGCAAAGGAGGCCGCGCGAAACGCGGGGTTGTTCACAAAGGGGGACCTGCATGCGGGATCGCTGTAGTTTCTGTACTTGCGACCCTGGTGGGTGACCTCCACTGCCCCTCCTCTAAAAAGGACAGCCAGGCCAAGGCGCAGGGCTTCTCGTTCCCACCCATAACCGATGCCGGAAAAATGCGTTTCCAGGATTTTGCCGGTAACCTTGTTGCCGTAGGCGTGTTCTTTTTTGAGATAATAGAGCATTTCACGGCAAAGGTCCGCTCCCAGATTGGGCAAAAATTTTCCGCTTTGTTTCACCACCAGGCTTTGCTCCGGCTTGTCATTGTAAAAGACGGGGGGAAGGCCGTTTAAATTGGCCGCGGTGATGAGTTTTTCCGGCTCATCGCCCTTGAGGGGCAACACACCGACTTCAAGCTTTGGATAGAGAACAGGAACCACAATATCAAAAAGCTTATGAAAAATATCCACAAATCCGGAACCCAGGGCCGTGGCATCGTGTTGGACCCCCTGGAAAAAACCTGTTCCGGACTGGACGGCTTCGAGCATTTTTGCGCGGAGTTTTCGATAATGAACATCCCGACGGTTCTTTTCTTCGGCAAGGCAGGAGGATTCCTCCCCGCTCAGGCGCTGCTGGGATGCAAGACGCTCGTATTCGGAGACCATTTCCCTGGAGCGGTAAACCTCCACGATCAGATCATGTATCTCATCGATCTGGGTGATGATCCAGAACAGATCGTTGCGCTCTGTGCTGCTCTCATCGCGGGCCTCGCTGATTCGATCCGCCTTTGACTGCACGGAATCGGCAAGGAACAGGTTCAATGGGATCTCGCCGGTCGACTCGACCATGTCGCCTTCCACGACCAGTGTGTTCCGGAAATTTCGCAACTTCCGGTATTGATATTTCCTCAATTGGGGGTCGGAAAAAATCTGTCTAAGAACTTCCCGCTTGATTCGGTTGCGGTCCGCTTCACGGGGGTCGAGACTGTTGCGCTTCGTTTCCCACGTTTTCTCCTGCACGGTCAGAAGTTTGTAACCCTCTTCGGAGTTTCGAATCACCTGTGCCTTTTCAAGGACTGCAATAGCGGTTTCCACATCGCCTAAAATGGAGCCGGATGTGACGGAAGGATACAGCACCACCGCAAGGTTGTGAGGCGTACGCGGCAAATCCTTGACCGGTTCCAAGAGCGCGATGGCTTTGGCAACTTTTTTCGCCATGGGATTGTCGGGAAGGTTTTTTGCCACGTCATCGATTTCTCTACTCACTTCACTGGGTAGAAGGTTGCCGAGATAAAGGAGTTCATAGACTTTGTCGAGGGTGACAAGATCGCCAAGGGGGGCGTCACCCAGGCGAGTGCGTGGATTTATCATCAACTCCTGGGCTTGCTTAATGATGGTTCGGTTGCTTCCTCCCACGTGACGATGCGCGCCTCGACGAAGCCGCAAGCCGGCCACGATATCCACGCAAAGGTCTATCTCGTAAGGGAGGTAGGGATAGAGGCGAACAAAAGAATCCTTTGTTATGGTGGTATCACGGCTCGTGCGCTCCAACCGACCCAGTTCATTAATTCGGCCTTCGTTGTCGTCATACAATCGGCCCAGGTCGCCCACCGCTTCTGCTGTTTTTTCAAGAATTCTTTTTGCCGTGATCTCGGCGATGTCGGACTGTTTGAGGTCAACGGTCAGGCGAAAACGATCCTGGAGCCTGGCCAGTTCAATTTTCTTTGAGTCCAGCGCGTTGACCACTTCATCCAGTTTTTCCTGGGAAGTGACGACAATCCAGCATGGCGAAACGGCTTGTTTATGCTCAACGCGATTCTTGCTCTCCACGCCCAAAGACTGAACAATGGCCTGCAAATCAAGCATTTTATCCACACTGCGCGAAACATACTGCCCCACTTCGTCTATAATGAAAATCAGTGCATGGCCGGGTCGACGTCTTTCAGTCAGTTCATAGGCTCTTTTGGCAAGTTTGTTGGGATCGATATCCGCGCGTCCGCGTCCCACGGAAATGGCATAGGAGTCGGCCGTGGGATAAGTGGCCGGCTCAAGATCATGAAGGACGGCGCCGGCCTCGTTAATGGCGAGCCCCAGCAGACGTCTCTTTTCCCAGGGCTGATGGCGCATTTCCTGGAATCTCTGGATGAAAGCGTCCAGTTTGCCGTCGCCCTCAAGTGTGATTTCAAGTTCGGCCAGATCGAAATCTTCCGAATAGCCAAGCTCCCGGAGCAGGGCCTTATAGATGATTTCGGTGAGGCGCTCGTTGGCCAGGCGAACCCCGCGATCCATGGAGACATCAAAAATGATCGGATGAAAGGGAATGCGCGAATTGATGGAGTCCATCAGGGCCGCAATTTTCGGATTGTTGAGTTTAACCTTGAAAATATCGGATGCGGTTTTCGCCCCCACCTTTCTGGCTGCAACCGTGTAGCCCAATATCTTGGCAAAAAGAGATTTACCGGAACCGAAGAACCCGGAGATCCAAATGCCGATTCCTTCTCGCGGACTTGCAGGCCCCGATGCGATCTCGTCAAAAAGTCGGGCATACTGCTCCTGCAAATAATCGGTGGGGATGTATTCTTCAAGCTCCACCAGCACGGCCTTCTCATCGGCCTGTTCAACCTTGATCACTTCCTCGATAGTTCGATCAATCGGCTTGGCAAAGATGTCACGAATCTTTTTCATTCTTTGGCTCCATAGACTTTCACACGATAGTTGTAGGCGCCGACTCCGCCGAAACCCGGCAGGTTGTAAAAACAAAGGTCCGTAGAGCCCTTGGCGCCACCCGGATAAAAGAAAACAATCGGCACCATGGTCCGCTGATGAAGTTCATCCAACAAAACCGACGGCCGATAGATGACCGGCGCAAAGCCGCCCGCCCTGACCAGAAAAACAACGTCTTTGCAGGGATCGAGCCCATCAAAACATTTGATCACCTCGTCGGAAATCGGGCGAAAGTGCGGACTTGTAAGAAGACTATTCACGTGGTCTTGGCCGGCTTTGAACCCTCGTGTTTTTTCGACCGTGATAAGACTATCGATGCCCTCTTGTTCGGAAATCACTTTCCAGACCAGTTTTGCCAGAGAAACAAAGTGGACCTGTTTGTCATGATTCTGGTCCAATCCAAAAACCAAGAGCCGAAGCAGGTTGCGCAATTCGAACTCATCCTCCGGGTCATAGCAAAAAATAGCGAAGGGAAGATCGTGGTACGCACTGATTCGAATCGGGTCAGCCACCAGGTCTTCTTCAAGCGTTTTCAAATCGTTAGCCAAAGAGGACATCAGCATAGTCTCCGGGATCATCCGTTGGAAAATCAACCCTGTAAATTCGGCCGGCCGAGTGGAAACTCACCAGGTTCAGTTGATGAGCTTCGAGCATCAGCCGTTCAACAATCGGCGGGCTTAAGAGGAACAGGCCCCAGTCGGAATGATTTATCAGACTTCCCCCGCCGTGCCCAAGTCTTTCGAGCCAAAATGCAATATAACAGAAAGCTTCCATGGGCAAATGTACCGGAGCGATCCGTTTCTTTGATCCGCCTTCGAGTACGCCAAAGTCCCGAAGGGCGGCCAGTATTCCGCGCCCCACTTTGAGGGTAACGGTGGGAGTCCACCCCTGCCCCGCCTTTTCTATATGGGAGCTGATCCACGTGGCCGTTTCTTCGATCCTCACCGAACCATCCCCGGAACGGGCGACATGGATCAATTCTTCCGTTACGAATTCATAAAGGAGCCGGTCACTGCGAGCGGTGATCCAGTAATAGACGGGCCGAAGAATTTCAGGTGCTGCGTTCTTGTCTTCGAGCAATCGGACGATCTTCCATGCATTCGGAGGATCACCTTGAATGAATCTGGGAACAAAAGTCCGAACCAGAGTGTCTCTGGAACGTGCGAGGGTTTTCTTGCCAAGCAGACGGCGAATGTCCATTGTGGCGTCTACCCCCTCAATTTGCTCCCATGAGCGCACAATCATGCGCATGTCTTCCAGAAGAGCGCCGCCTTTCTGTATTCTGGTATTATATGGCTTGCTCGAATTATTCATTCAAAAGTCGGCTTCCCGTTGCGGTTTGGAAAAATAGCGATGAAATGACTTGCTTCCATTAAGTCCCAATTCAGATTATCTCACCGATACTTTTATTAAAACATCGGGATCCTATGTGACCATGGATCATTCTGACTCATATTTTTCTCTCACAGGATTGAAACAAAAATATCAGTAGAACAATTTTCCCCAATTTTTTATAGAGAAACATGGCATAAGTCAACAAAAACGCCTTAGCACATAAGAGACTATAGACTCATCATAACGTATCTGCCTGGCAAATGCGATTACAACCAGAGTGCTTTCTTAAAAAAAGTGATTTGTACGTAATTTTTTTTGGGGAGAGGAAAAGCCGATTTCCGTATTGAAATTCTGCGGGCTATCGACCAAAATTTTGAGTTATGTCGCCTTGTGTTATCTGCTATGTACCTCAGGTTTCCCGTCCGTCTCAAAACCTATGGTATCTCCAACGTATCTCAGGTTCGGTCTCAACCGATAAATGAACGGGATATAATGTGAAAAACCTTTGTATCCTTGGGCGCGCCCTCGTAGGCCATGGGTCTGGGATACCACAATTCCGTTGGAGCTTGCGGGGAAATAGTGTAAGATTGATCTGGCAGTCTTGCACTATTCTTGTCGACGTGCACGGAAGTTTGATGCACGCAAACTTCTTGGGAGAGCGGATGAGCGAAAAATTGACCAACCCCCACATATTGTGCCCTGCGAAATATCAATCAAATTCGGTATGCCGGCCACACTTTCAAATATTTAAAGCCATACCTCTTGTTTTTGACATGAAAAAGAATTTCAGATATTCTCAATGTATCTCTATCGGATGACCGAGAGATGGCTTCTGTCAACACACTGCCTTTAAGGTGGAACAGTACGAAAGTGATGATATCCGGGGCAGTATAATCACTTTTTCGCACTTGCATTGCCGAGCATGGGGGAGATTATGACCATATCTGTTTGGATAAAAAATGATCCTGACAAGAATGCTGTCGAGAAATTTGATTGCCTGTATTGTCAAGAAGGAAATGATCAATCTGAGTGTCCAGTATGTCAAGGGACGGGAAAATTGACCAAGGTAAGGTCTCAATATTTCATGAAACTGGCAAACAGCAGTTTTTGTGATTTATGGTCAAAATTAGGGATTCATTCTGATGATGGGGATGGTACATTATGCGGCGGAATTTCAGCATTAACGTTAATCAAGGCTATCCAGAATTGTAACGAACAATTTAATCACTCTCTTCAAACATTAAATGAAATTTCTAAAAGGGCTTTTCAAATCGGGGAGGATATATTATGGGGGTAGTGTCAGAGAACAATCTCTTCGAGCAGACCACAAAAAGTCGCGACCGATGAAGAGCGCGTTGGACGTAAACAATATAGATTAGGCTACGATG
>JBBSAR010000268.1:0-6133 GCA_038252125.1 Desulfatiglandales bacterium | reverse complement strand
TCTTTTGAAGAAGCAGTGGGGTATGTTCTGAAAAAGAATGCTGAACTTTATCGAAGGCTTGCCTGATGCGGTACTTGTCCTTTTCCGAGGTCCTTAAGATCCATCGTCGTATCATAGAATCGTCCGGTGGAGCTTCTGGAATTCGTGATCTCGGTGCAATCGAGTCGTCCGTCGCGCAACCCCGGGCTACGTTTGGAGGCCACGATCTGTATCCGACAGTCCCTGAAAAGGCGGGGAGCCTGTGCTTCTTCCTAATAATGAATCACGGGTTTATAGACGGAAATAAGAGGGTAGGGCGTGCTGCTATGGAGCTGAGCCGTTAATAGATTGTCTCCATGTTAAGAAAAGCACGAGCAGGTGACCCTGGAAATAATAGCGGGATGGGGATGGCAAAATGTGTTACTTTTGATCGCAGGCCGCTCCGGTTTTCGGAGCGTGTTCCCGAAAAAATGGCAGATCCGGTAGGTCTTGACAAACTATCCTCCCTATGAGATCCTTTTTTTGTAAGGAAATTCGTGGAGGGAGGGATGAACCATGAAATCGGTCGTTACTTCGAAATATCAGACAACTATTCCAAAGAACATCAGGTCGCAGCTCAAACTTTCGGTCAGCGATACCCTGGAATGGAAAGTGGAAGACGGCAAGGCAATCGTGTTGCCGGTTCACAGAAGATTCCTTGAGTACAGAAACACCGTCAAGATCGGTGAAGGCGATATTGCAGAGGATATCGATTTCGCCAGAAAAGAACGGGCTGAAAAGTACAGATGAAGAAACTGGTCATCGATACGAACGCGCTGATTTCTTTTGTCACGGACCGAAATATTGACCAGCAGAGAAGGATCGCGACTGTTTTCGAGGATGCTGCGAAACTCAAGACAGCCATCCTTTGCCCCCAGAATGTTTTGACCGATTTTGTGTATGTCCTTGAAAAGATATATCAACATCCGAAACTTCAGATCCGTGCCATGATTGCTGATTTGGTTGCCTTGCCGGGCGTTCAAATAATCCACGCACTTGACTTTGAAACCCTCCTGAAACTATGGCCCGAACAGATTCCCGATTTCGGGGATGCTATTGTGGCGGTTGTATGCAAATCAGAAAAGGATGCAACGGTAGTAGCTACGTTTGACAAAAAATTTGCTCGATCCCTGCACGCCGTTGGATTGAGTACGGTCCGCTGGTAATCCGCACACAAGGCCCCGGTTTCTATGTGACAGCAGGCCTTTCTCAAGAGGAGACGAATATCTGTCTCCTGCTTTCCAAAAAGAAAACTGCTGTGATCCAACAAACGTTAGGTGGATTGTCCATTTCCAAGGCCACGATCCACAGATGCCCTGGTAGATTGGTCAAAGAGGGTTGGGTAAGAGTCCATGGTTCCGGAAGAGGGGGTTTTTTACTTGCTGGAGCATGGACCATCTGTTTTTGAATCGGTCACATTGTCATTAATTTTCATCACATTTCGGCTTATGTCTTTGACACTTTGGCCTTCCCATAATGTTCTTTGCCACTTCGTATAGTCAAATGGTTCACGCTTAATTAGGGCGATAAATCGCTCGGCGTCTACATTCCCCAAAGATTCGGCAAGTATTTTAACCCCTTTTATTTTTACTTCCGTATCAGTTATCATGGATACACCTCTTTAAGAAATCCAATAGGGTCCGTCAAAATAAGTTCTGTTACCATTCTGTTTTTATTTAGAATTTTGTCGTCAGTCGTAAGAAAATATTTGCACCCGGCTGATATGGCGCACGGGAGGAATTCTGTTTGGAAAGGATATTGGAAAAAGATGATGATTTCACTCCCTGCCCTATTGCTGATGGAGATGAGCTTTTTCCAAATGGCATTTTCGTGTTTAACATAACAAAAATGATTGAGTATATTAAGGAAAATTCTGATAGTATTACTCTTGAAGAAGTGGCCGTAAGCGATTTCTTTAAAGGGTTTTCATCCATCAACGAATCTTATGTGAATTCGGCTGAAATTTCCAAGCCGATAATATTGGCGGAAATATCTCCCGGTCGATATAACTTGATCGATGGGAATCATAGAATGGAAAAAGCACGCAGGTTGGGGATAGGCCGGATTGGAGCTTACAAAATGAAGGTTCAGCAGCACATAAGGTTCTTGACCAGCGAGAAAGCCTATGAAGCCTACATCGAATATTGGAACAGCAAACTGAACGAAACGGGAAAAATGAGCCTTTCGTTTAATAAAGAAAAATAGGCAAAACAAGGCTTGAGATAACAGCGACATGGGGACGCTGCTAAGTTATTAAGTTGGCACGAGACCTTTGGAATGGTGGTTGTATACACGCCAAGGAGGTCCGAAGGTTACTACTGGCACTCTGCGTGCATTACTGCCAGGGGAATCGAAAGAGAGAAAGTATCCCAAAGGACATAAGGGTAAATTTTAACATTTTGTGAGAGTCTGGAGTGTATTGTGCTTTCGGACGGCATGTTAACAGTTTTGGATTTTGAGAATTGAATTTCTAACTCGGAGGACTGAACATGACAAATCTTACGGTGAGTATTTCTGATGATCGCTTCGCGAAGCTTAAGGAGTTTGCGGTAAAACTCGGCGTCACCCCAGAGGAACTGGCCGTCGCGAGTATCGAAGACTTGTTGGCTCGGCCTGAGGACTCTTTTGAAGAAGCAGTGGGGTATGTTCTGAAAAAGAATATCAACATAACGTCCCCAAAAAAATCATTCAGTTTATAGGAAAATTCGCAGAGAAAGGAACGCACTATGAAAAAATACTTTGGCAGTTTTTACCTTGTCTTGGTGATGTTTATTTTCGCTGGAGGCTTTTCCGGGTGTTCAGACGAAAAAGCATCCAAGGATGTCAACGCTCTCAAATCGAGCATTGAGAAGATAGAGGGGCGGCTTGCAAACCTGGAAAATTCCGTCAAAAGGGCAGGGGCTCTGGAAGCAGAACTCCAAAAAATCCGGCAATCCATGGAAGGCTTGGAGCGCGATATTGTGGCGCGTCTCGCCTCGGTCTCAGAGAAAAAAACTGAATCTCAGACCAAAAAAGTCGAGACCCAAGGGAAAGGCGTGCAGAAATACTATGTTGTCAAGCGGGGTGACAGCCTGTTTGGTATCGCTCGGAAACACAAGATGACCGCGGATCAGTTGTGCAAACTGAATAAAATTACCATAAAAACAGTCTTGCATCCCGGTGTAAAACTCCTCGTAAACTAAACCATAACATCCTGCCTGGTCAGCAGGGGCCTCGGGTTTTTTTTGTCGTGACTGGAAAGGCAGGTCCCCGCCCGCCTTCGTGAAATGACGCTTTGTATATCCAGCCATTTCGGATCTAATCGTCAAAATCTACCCAGGGCATGGAGATGCCTGATGCAGAAACGGCAGGTCACGTAACGGTTACAGCGTAGAGACCCGATCGCCATACCGCCCCCATACGAGAGGTTGGTTGGTGATCTGGCCGGTGCATGTTCCAGAAGGATCAATATCCAGCATCGAATGGTCTACCAAATACTTGATGATATAAAAACGGTTAAAGTCATTCGTATGTGGACCCATTATGAGTAGGAACGCTATTTGAAAGACCTCCAGAAAAAAGAATGCAGCGAAACAGATATCTGTGATCTGTTCATCACCCCTGCCATCAAGGAAGCCGGGTGGGACCCTATTTGCCGGATCCGGCGTGAGGTGACGCTGACGCCCGGCCCCGTTATTGTCAGAGGCAATCTGGGGCTGTGGGGGACATCCTTAAATAATCAAATAAATATGATAAAAATATATTGTGAACCTTTGATATTCTTTGGATTGCAATGCGGATGCTTTTCGTTTGCCGTCGTCTCCCGGCAAACGAAAATAACAAACATCTCAGCGGACTCCGTGACTCCGTGGTGAAAATAGTTTTTGGAGGCGCTTTACGGCAAAAACCTTATACGTTAGTGTATTTACGAATAGGTGTATTTAACCATCCGGCGCGACAGCATGGAAGACATCGTCAGGCTGTAAAAAGAAGCCATTCCCACAAAGGTGAATATAATGGGCAATCCATTTAAGGAACAATTCCTGAAAAAAGGCCTGGTGACCAAGAAGCAGGTCAATAAGGTAATTAATGAGCAGCGTCTTTCCCGCTCCAAAAAGGAAAATAAAAAAGCGCAGGAAGATGATGAGATCCAAAAAAGAATCCAACAGGCCCGCGAGGAGCAGGCGGCCCGTGACAGAGAGCTGAATCGTCAACGGAATGAGGCTGCTAAGGAAAATGAAGTCCAAGGCCAGATAAGGCAGATAATCAATCAAAACTTGATTGAAGTCGAAGGAGATATTCCCTTTCATTTTGCCGACAACAAGAAGATCAAGAAATTCTATGTCAGCAAACAGATTGTTAAAGATCTCAGTAATGGTAAAATGGCCATTGTTAAGCAGGATGAGCAATATTTGGTTGTCCCGGCAAAAGCCGCCAGACAGATTCAGGATCGCAAGGCGGAATCTATTATCCTCCTTAATTCATCGGAAGTAAAAGAACCTGATCCTGATGATCCCTATGCCGAGTTTCCCATACCCGATGACCTTGAATGGTAGTGATGGATGATGCCAATGAAATCTCGAGAAGAATTGTTGGAATATGTGAAAGATCCGAAATATATTTCCGGCATACACAATTATTGTGACAGGTGGTGTGAGCGTTGCAAATTCACGTCAAGATGTTTGAATTGTACGCTTGTCGGGGAGCAGTTTGGCGATCTTCAGAAAATCGATGCATTTAACGAAGAATTTTGGCAAAAGTTTTCTGAAATGCTTCAAAGTGTTTTTGCCATGGTGAAAGAAATGGCGGAAGAAGAGGGTATCGATGTTAATTCAATGGATACTGAGAACAGTCATGATAACGAAGAGAACCTGGAAGAAAATGTCTTAACGGAGATTATTTCCCACATATCAATGAAATATGTGAAATTGGTCGACGATTGGTTTAATTCAAAAGAATATTTATTTGTTGAAAAAGAAGATGAAATGAAAAGAATCCGTCTCATGTCATCGCGAAAGAATCCGGCGCAAGAGGTGGCCAATATCAAAGACGCAATCGAGATTATTGGATGGTATCAATACCAGGTTCACGTGAAACTTGTCAGAGCGTGCGAAAGCGCATTTGAAGAATTAACAGATTGCGACGACTTTCCAAAAGATTCGGATGGATCCGCGAAGGTTGCCTTAATTGGAATAGCTCGTTCGATAACGGCATGGAAGATATTATCGGCCTATTTTCCCACGCACGAAACTGGAATTGTTTGTTTGATCGAGTTGCTTCAAAATTTGGAAAACAGGGTGGAAAACCGGTTTCCCCGTGCAAGAGATTTTGTGAGGCCGGGCTTTGATGAGATGGAACAAAACGGCTGACAATTACTACCGGACCGCGAAAATCTCGGGACGGACTGTGGTGGGAATAGGGAACGCTTTAAGGAGGATGTGATGATCGATGATGTGGTGCGAAGAAGCAGAAGCTACAGGAGGTTTTATCAGGAAACCGCTATAGAAATGGATACGCTGAGGGAACTTGTGGACCTCGCGAGGTACTCTCCGTCTGGGGGTAATTTGCAGCCGCTTAAATATGTACTTTCGGCTGACCCCGAAAAGAATGCTCTTATTTTTCAGAATCTTGGTTGGGCCGCTTATCTCAAAGACTGGCGGGGTCCGGAAGAAGGGGAGAGACCATCCGCCTATATCATTCTGTTGGGCGATACCGAGATAAGTAAGTCGGTTGGCTGGGACCACGGGAGATCGGCCCAAACCATTATGCTGGGCGCCACTTCGAGGGGGTTTGGGGGCTGTATTATTGCTACAATCAACAAGGAGAGACTTAGAAGTGCTTTAAGCATACCTGCTCGCTATGAGATACTTCTTGTTCTGGCCCTGGGCAAACCGAAGGAGACTGTCTTGATAGATACCGTGGGGTCCGATGGAAACATCAAATACTGGCGTGACGATGAAGATGTCCACCATGTGCCAAAACGACCGTTGGATGAAATCATAATCGGCTGAAATGGCGATCCCCGGGAGAGAGAATTTGCGTGGATATCGTTTATAGCAAACATATTGATGTATTGTTTTCAGTGGTTATATAAAAAAACTTATGCCGAATTGTTCGACCAAATCTTAAAAGCAGC
>JBBSAR010000267.1:0-6138 GCA_038252125.1 Desulfatiglandales bacterium | reverse complement strand
CTTTTTCCGGCGCCTGTTTCACCGGTCATTAATATGGTCGAATCTGTTAAGGAAAACCGCTTCAGTTTCTGGATGACGTCTCTCATGACAGGGGTAAATGCAATCACGCTGTCGAAATCGTATACGATGTCCTGCCTTCGCCTCAAATAGTCAATTTCGTACCTTAATCCGCGGTTATCAAGTGCCTGTTGCACGACATGCCCTATTCTTTCTCCTGAAAAGGGTTTGGTTACGAAATCGAAGGCCCCCTGTTTGATGGCTTTTACAACCAGTTCAGCCTTTTCCAGGTGGCTGGTGACAATGACGGGGATGTCGGGGATGGCCGATTTGATCCACGTCAATAAATTGAATGCATCGCCGTTATGCCCTAAAAGATCGAGAATCGCCGCATCATAGTGGTTGGTTCGGAGCTCCTTATAGGCATCCCTCTCACTTGGCAGAAAATGAATGCCATAAGACTGTCCGAGGGATTCCGTAATGGTTTTCCTGCACTGCCCGTCTTCTTCAAGGACAATGATTCTTTGCATGATAATCCTCTGCTTTTACAGTGCATTTCAAAAAGATCAGGATGGCATACCTGCCTGGAAATCTGAGCAAAAAAGGAAACTGCTACCCTTTTTCCTTTAAATAATATAGCGTTAGGGTTGGATTTTGTACAGTTCTTTCTATGCGTTTAAACCATGTCATCGAAAACAGGAAATTGTGCCTGAAAAAAACCGCAAACCTATATTGAATGTGCTATTCAGCGGCCGAATGCTTGTCGCCCTCGTCATGGGTTTTTCGTGCGGTCTTCCCCTTCTTCTCACCATCACGTTGCTTCAGGCGTGGATGAAGGAGAAAGGCGTGGATCTTCACGTTATCGGCATGATGGCCCTCGTAGGTCTTCCCTATACCGTTAAATTCCTCTGGGCCCCCCTTTTTGACCGTTTTACACTTCCATTTTTGGGACGCAGGAGGGGATGGTTGTTGTTGAGCCAGGTTGCCCTGGCTGGGTCCATTGCCGCGCTGGGTTTCACAAATCCCGGGAAGAGTCCTCTGCTCGTTGCCGTAAGCGCTTTTATCGTGACCTTTTTCAGCGCATCACAGGATATTGTGGTGGACGCCTATCGAAGGGAAGACCTGCCGGATGAAGAATTGGGCCTGGGTTCATCCCTGTATGTGAACGGTTACCGAGTGGGGATGCTCCTTGCGTCGGGAGGGGGGTTGATCCTGGCGGACCGGATCTCATTCCCGGTGGTGTATGGGATCATGGCTTTGTGCATGTTTCCGGGCATTGTGACCACCTTAACGGCCAGGGAGCCAAAAGTGGAGGAAGCACCGCCTGAGAGCCTTAAAGCGGCCGTCATTGAACCCCTACTGGAATATTTTCAGCGTCGGGATGCCTTTTGGATGCTGGCATTCATTCTTTTCTATAAAGTGGGGGATACGATGGCCAGTGCCATGACCATCCCGTTTTATCTGGATGTGGGATTTTCCAAGACGGAAATAGGGGCGGTTGTCAAACTATTCGGTTTCTGGGCTACCATTGCAGGAAGTCTGATCGGCGGCGTCGTCATGATTCGCATGGGGATCAATCGGGCCTTGTGGGTTTTTGGTTTTCTTCAGGCGGTGTCCACTGCCGGATTTGCGCTTTTGGCCCGCACGGGACAGGATATCATGGTGCTTTCGGGGGTTATCGGCTTTGAAAATCTCAGCGGCGGGATGGGAACTGCCGCCTTTGTGGCGTTCATGGCGAGCATTACGAACAAAAAATTTACGGCAACTCAGTACGCCCTTCTCAGCAGCCTCATGGGGGTGCCTCGGGTTATCGCATCAGCCCCGACCGGATATCTTGCGGAAGAGATGGGTTGGGCGTGGTTTTTCATTTTCTGCACCCTGCTGGCCATCCCCGGCATGCTGTTGCTGCTGAAGTTCGCGCCGTTTTTTCCGGAAAAACGGGAAGGATTGGAGTGATGTGTGCTTCTTAGCCTCTCCTGACACCTGAAACCTGCCGCACCGTTTGGATCTTTCACGGACTCTCTCAGGTCTTCTTCAACATAACGGTTGTGGCGCCCCATCCGGAAGGACCGTTATCCAATCCGAACCCCATCACATGGACGTTCTTTTCCAGTCGGGAATGGACCATCCTTCGAAGCACCCCTTTCCCTTTTCCATGGATGATCTTTATCTCATAAATGCCTTTTTCCATGGCGGCCCGGATATATTCGTCCACCAGGGACGGAATATCTTTCGGGGAAAAGGCGTGGAGGTCGAGAAACCCGTCAATGGGGACAACAACAGGTTCTTGCTGTTGAGACATGTCGGCCATGATACCTCCTCACTTTTCTTCGCTTCACGACATCTGAACATCCACTTTCAAGATCTTTTTCGTGTGTGGGGTTACCTTGAAACGGTCATTCATCCGAAAACCGCACACCCACAGGATTTCACTGCCGGTCAAAAGAATCGGGATCGTTCTTCTTTCTTCAGCGGGAATCTTGCCGTCAATGAAAAAATTCTTTAGCTTCTTATGGCCTTTCATTCCGAGAGGAATGAAACGGTCTCCCTTCCTGACATTCCGCACAGTCAGGGGAAAGGTGATCCGATCAGCATCAAAAAGCGCTGTTTGGGAAGAATGGATGGCCGGTTCGAAAATTGTACGGCCATACTCCGTAACGTTGATGCTGAAAGATGGTTCCTTCATCCGATACAGCCCCGGTTTATGGATCAGAAGAAAGAAGTCTTTCGGCTCTTTCTCCTTTTCCGATGAAAAGATCAGTCGTTCATACACCCTTCTGAAGGTTTGGCCTCCCGGAAGAGATATCCGGGCATGGGGATTTTCTCCGTGTGCCGCCCTTTCCACTGCCGAGATATGTTCGCTGGTTATCCTGCTGAGGCTACCCCCTGAAATTTTCAAGGCTTCCCGGATAACATGTTTTTTTTTGGCTTCGTGCATTTGGTTGAATTCCGGCAGGGGAATGGTGATCTTTCCGCACAGCCCTGCCTGACCCCGCCGTTTTATCCAGTCTCCGGCTTCGGTTTCCATCCATTCTCTTTCCTCTCTCAGAATGGTCGCGGTCTTTCCCAGAATTTTTACGAGTTCCGGCTGCCGTTTTTTTAGCAGAGGAAGAACGTTCAGGCGGATTTCATTCCTTAACGGGGTTGCGTCCAGATTGGAAGGGTCCGTGACATAGTCCACCCCCGTCCGCGACAGGTATGCCACGATCTCTTCTTTTGTAAGTTCAATGAGGGGTCGTACAATAACCCCATCCCGCACGGGTGGGATGCCCGAAAGACCGGCGGTCCCGCTTCCCCTGAGCAACCGCATGAGCACGGTTTCGGCCTGATCGTCCAGGGTGTGAGCAACGGCAATTTTTTGTGCGGAAAAATGATGCATCCTGTTTGCAAGAAAAGAGTATCGCAAGTCACGGGCCGTCTCTTCCATGGAGGGGCCTCCGATCCTGAGTTCTTCCGCTTTTTGTGTTGCAAAGGGCAAGTCTAAAGATTCTGCCAGCTTGTGAACAAACCGGGTTTCTTCTTCATCTTCACCCGGTCGTAAGCCATGGTCGAAATGGCATACAACCAGATCTATCCCGAGCGGTTTTTGCAGTGCGTGGAGCACGTGCAAGAGACAGACGGAATCCGCTCCGCCTGAAACAGCAACCACCACCCGGTCTTCCCTTTCGAACATACGATATCGAAGGGCGGTCGCCATGACCTTTTTAAGAATTTTATTCAACGGATGCATGGGAAAAGTAGGTGAAGGGTCTTTCACCTTCCCTATGAATGGTCCATAGCCCTGATCCTGTCGAGGACAGGTGGGTGACTGTAATCGAGAAATACTTTCCATGGATGAGGCGTCAGGTTTGAAAGATTGTCCACGCTCAATTTTTTCAGCGCCGTAATCATGGCTTGTGGCTTTTGGGTGGTCTCCGCAGCGTAGGCATCCGCTTCGTATTCATGCCTTCGAGAGAGGATGTTCCCTAAGATTCCAACAACCATTTCAATGGGGGCATAAAGAAATCCAAAGAAGAAGAGGCTCGCATAGATCGATGTCTCCTGCATCCCGAAGGCGGCAAATAGATCTTTATTGTTGATAAACAGGGAAAGGATAAAGAACATGAGTCCTGTTGTCAGGATGGATATCAGGAGCGATTTGAAAATGTGTTTTTTTCGGTAATGCCCTATCTCATGGGCAAGGATGGAAACCAGCTCATCGACGGTGTGCTTTTCAATCAGGGTGTCAAAGAGGACTATCCTTCTGAATCTGCCGAATCCGGTAAAAAAGGCATTGGATTTGGTGGACCGTTTTGAACCGTCCATGGAGAAAATGCCCTTCATTTTAAATCCCTGTGCTTCCGCATATTCGCGTATGGCGGTCTTTAATTCTCCCTCTTCCAGTGGGACGAATTTGTTGAAAATCGGCATGATCACAACCGGTGCCATGAACAGGAGGAACAGTTGAAAAAAGGTCAGGACAATCCAGCAATACAGCCATGCCAGTGCTCCCGCATATTCAAAAAACCAGAGAATTCCTGAAAAAAGAATGCTTCCCAGCAGGGCAACGAGTCCCCAGCTTTTCAGGATATCGAGAATAAAAGTCTTGGGGGTTGTTTTGTTAAATCCGTATTTTTCTTCAAGCACAAAGGTTTGGTAGAGGGAAAAAGGGAGATCCAGTATCTGAGAGGCAAAAAGGAGCAACCCGGCAAACACCAGCCCGGTAAAAATAGAGCCAAGATGAAAGCTTCGGGCGAATTGATCTACAGCATTGAAGCCTCCCATAAGAATAAATCCGATGATGATCGGGGTGGTTATGGAATCGGTAAGAATTCCAAACCGTGTGGTCTCCTTTAGATATTCCTGGGATTTCCTATATTTGTCGCTATCATACCAGCCTTCAAATTCTTGGGGAAGGGTAGTCTTCAAATGGCGTACATTAAGGATCTCTACCACGAGATCCAGAAGGTAGTTCCCAATGAGAATGGCTAAAATGATGAGAAGAAAAATGTTCATTTAGTAGATTAACTACACCTGAAGCCCGGCTTCAAATCCTTCCCGAATAGCAGAGAGTGCGTTTCGCGGCGAATTGGCATCCCCGACGACATGAATTTCCGGGACCACATTTTGCAGCAGGCCGACAAGGCCGTTCTCCGATCTGGACCCTGCTGCGATTACCACGGTATCCGCGGTGATGAATGCAGGCCCATCTTTTTTCTCCGTCCGGACGCCTTCCTGCGTGATACCAATTACCTTGGTTTCCGTCAGGACGGTCACACCCAGCCGCTTCAGTTCCGCCATGATGGTCCAACGGGTAGTGAGCCCGATGTCTTTTCCTGCCTTTTTGGTCATTTCAACGACGGTCACTTCTTTGATTCCCCTGTTCAGCAGGCTGTTCAGGGTTTCCACGGATTCCGCCCCGGTTGTCATGAGAAAATGCAGCGTCTCCGGCGGAAGGGTTCCTATGGTTGCCAGGTATATGGCGGTTTCAAGCCCGAGGGCGTTTCCTCCAAGGATAACGATTTTTGTGCCTACCCCCTTTTTTCCTTCCAGAAGATCCCAGGCCTGTATGACATTTTCTCCTTCAATTCCCGGTATCTCAGGCACGATGGGCTGTGCGCCTGTAGCAATAATCGCCGCATCGGGAGAAAGCTTTTGGATGAATTCGGGATCGGCTTCCTTCCCGATCAAGACTTCCACATCAAGGGCTTTCAGGTTGCTTATCAGATCACGGGCAGCGGTCAGCATCTCTTCCCGCCCGGGAATGAGTCGGTTGAGGAGAAGCTGTCCACCGAGTTTTTGGTCTTTTTCAACAAGTGTCACCCTGTGCCCTCTTTCCGCCGCGGTGCAGGCCGCCTTCAGTCCCGCGGGGCCGCCTCCCACAACGAGCACCTTTTTGGGGGTTTTTGCGGGCAGGAGTCTCTTTTCCGATTCCCTGCCGGCCATGGGGTTGACCATGCACGTGACCGGCTGCAATTTGAAGACCTCGTCAAAACAACCCTGATTGCAGGCAATGCAATGGGAAATCATCTCCGTATTCCCTTCCCTGGCCTTTTTGGGAAGGTCCGGATCGGCGATCAATCCCCTGGCCATGGTGACCAGATCTGCTTCACCGTCACGCAGGATCTGTTCCCCCAATGCCGGATCATTGATTCGGTTGCT
>JBBSAR010000266.1:0-6149 GCA_038252125.1 Desulfatiglandales bacterium | reverse complement strand
GTCCAGATTGATGAGACAGCCCAGACGCTGGAGGTTCAGGCCCGTGCCGGCTGCGTCAGTGCCCACCAGCAGCTTCAGGCGGCCCTGGGTCACTTTTTCTTTTAGAATGGATCGGTCTATGCTGTGAACACCCTGGGTATCGAATAATTTACTTGCACTTGAATTGGCGTACAAACCGATCGCTTCTTCGACGTGCTTCTCCAGATACGTGCAAAGGGCAAAGGCCGAATCATAGAACTGGCTAAAGATCAGCACGCCCCGTTCCAGCCAGGACTCCCCCTCGAATTCCGACTGAAGCACTTGTCTAACCCGTTCAAACTTCGGATCATCCTCCCGCTCCAGATGGCGAGCGAGGTGCTCCTCCAGTCGCTTCAATAGTTCCAGTTCCCTTCTGGTGAGGGGATAGATGGATTCGCCATCCTCATGGGGATCTTCTTCCTCTCCGAGACGCCCTCCCCGCAACATCTTGCGCGTTGTATTGAGCCCTGCCACCAGAGAGCTTCCAACCCTGCGCTGGAGCAGGGTCTTGATGAAACCACTGGCCTTCACTCGCTGATTCAGTGCTTTGGCGAAGTCCGCCGCAAGTTCAAAGGCTTGGTCCATGCTGTGGGAGCAGAGGATAGGTTGTCCGTCCCCGAAAGGGACCATCTCAATTCTGACCAGTTTGCCTTCCTGTTCAAGGCGTTTCCTTGATCGCTTGATGACCCGCTGGGTGAAGGGCGTGACCTCCCGCAGTTCCATAAAACCCAGTTCCGTGGTGCGGGAAGGATCGACGGCATCCAGGTCCGCGTTGCTGGCTCGATCATCCGTAAGGCGCAGGCCCAGGTCTTGGCGAATCCAGTCAAACACCTCTGTTTTCGGGTCCAGTGGAGCGGGAAGCGGATCCCGCCAGTATTGCCATTTTTCATAGAGGTCAACCGGAATTTCCCGGCCCGCCACCATGTCAAAGATTTTCGGCCCATTCGCAGCGTGCCAAAGGGAATTAGGACTACCCAGCACTTGGGGGTTGTTTACGGAAAGGATAGAGAGAAGGTCCCACAGCTCGATGGGGTGAAGCTGTACAGGCGTGGCCGTCGCCAGAAGGAACGTTTTTGACTGTGCTGACAGATGTTCCGCAAACCGGTAGAGTAGCTTCTTTTCAGGGGGATTGTACACATTGGAAGGCGCCAGGTTGCCCCGCCTGATCTTGTGGGCTTCGTCCCATATTACACAGGAAAAGCGCTGCTTAAGCAGACTGTCAACCAGGGCTTGATTGCCTACACTTCTTGGAGCGCTGGTGATGACCGAGGTGGAAACGATGCCCACTTTTCGCGGGCAGTTGGTCGGTTTTTCAGGGAGGGCAGGATGAAATTCGTCCCGTTCGGTAATCCATCCGCCCCGATCCCATCGGGCCGAGGGAACCTGGAGTTTCAGAAGAAGCTCTTCCTGCCATTGCTCCAGGAGGGGCTTGGGGGCCAGAATCAAGATGGGCCCGGGATCGAGCGTTCCAATGAGTTTTGCCGCCGCACCCAATTGCAACGTTTTTCCAAGGCCCACGCCATCGCACAGCAGAAAACGCGCGCCCCGTTGGGAATCGGACTGATACTTCAAATGCTCCTTGAATGCCAGACTGATGAAATATTTCTGATGATCCCAGAAGCCGAACAGTTCCGTGGTTGTAGGGACTTCCGCCAACAGCGGTTCGGGCCTGGGGTCTTCTTTCCATGGCCCCACATGTTCGATGACTGTTCGCCGGGACAGACGTCCGATTTGTTTGACAATGAATTCCGAAAGGGGGAACCCCCGTTCCCACAGAGCATCGAACTCCTCCTGTACCCAGGCCACGCCTTCAGGGCTTTCGTCCTCCCATACCAGCTCATAATTCCGGGTCCAGGCTTTCTTGCTGTCATTGGCGCTGCCGATAAAGGCCGTACTGCCCCAATCCCCTTCGATCACCGCGCCCTTGCCGTGCACAAACCCGAATTCCGCGTCCGGGACAATGCGGATTTCAAATATGCGGCCTTCACTTTTCGATGCCGTGATGAGACGATGGAGAATGGTCAACCGCTCCTGAGCCGCATGCCCGTGAACATCCACCAGGTGCGTGAACCGCCCGGAGTTCCAGGCTAACCGCAACAGGCTTTCCTCTAACTCCTTTCGCCTCGGCCCTGTAGCCATGCGGACGGTCTTGACATCCTCGGGGTTCACTTCCGTGTTGCAGATGATGCGTACTTCCGCAATAGCCGTCAATTCCTCACCCGCCAGCTCCAGCAGGCTGCTCTGGAAGTACCCGGCAATCCGATGATAGCGTTTGGCCCCTGCCAGACGCCTCTTTAGGAATGTTTCATAGAGACCGGCTCTGCGGGAGCTGTAGCGTTTCACCATAGGGCTTTTTCCTCAGACCCGATTGTTTCTTTTTGGATATAGGGATGTCACGGTGACTGCCTTGACCCTGCACATGGGTTTTGTAGGCTTTTCCATGGTAACCAGTTCATCCACTTTCGCAATGAGGGCGGCCCCTACATGAAGCGCATCCATTGGCGCTATATCGTATTCTGAAGCCAGCTGAAGCGCTTGGGCGGTCACTCCCGGGAAGGATGGGATTGTTTCTGATGCATCCTTTAAAACGGATTCCATAAACGCTACTTCTTCCAGCCTCTTATGAAAAGTCGGTTTCGGCAAAACCTCCAGGCGGAGATAATCGCTCACCACCAATGCGCGCTCCGGGTCATTCAGAATATCCATTGCCCGCCGTGAAATGGATTCATCTCCCTGAAATGCTGCAATGAGGACATTTGCATCAATATAGGTCCGTTTCATCCGCTTCAATCTCCCCGCGACGACGTTTTACTTCTTCAAGCACACCGTCTGCATCCAAAAGGCACATCCCCGCGGCAATCGCTTTCTGTCTCAATCTCAGGAGTTTCATGGCAAGCCGCTTCCGGGGTGCAAAGTGATCAACATAATCCCCAACCATAATCCTGGATGTGTGAGACGTGCTTCTATCCGTATCCACTGGAGATAAAACGCCGAGCCAGCTTGAAGGCAATTCCGGCACAGCAGAAAACGGGCCACTGTGCGAATAGGCGACAGCCCCGGATTCCATGACCGACGATGAGGAGAATGGATCTGTTGTCTCAATTTCGTACAGTTTGCCTGCAGTTTCAATCATGGTAATGATACCTCGTACTCTGGTTCCAGTTTCTCTATGGTTTCAGGCGTCATCAGGCTGAAAAACATCTTTTTACAGGAAAGATGAACATCGTCCAGACGCTGGTTTAAAACTTCCCAGGAGTCTTCTCCTGATGTCGTTTTGATGGTATCGATATCCAGAAGAACGCCTCTCATGTCATTTTCATTCCCCGGCAGAGCGACTCTCGCGGGGGCCACGATTTGAATGATATGAACCAAATCGCCTTCCACTATTTCGGTTCGAAATTGCACCGGCCTTTCTCCTATAGCGTGTTGTCCCAGTCTTATAGCAACATCAAGGCAATCAAGGCCGATCGTCTGCTCCAACGTGATCAGGTCCATATATTTCAGTGAAAACCGATCTAATTCCTTGACGAGCCCAGTTTGAGATATGGTGCTTGCGAGATTCCTTATATCGGTAAAAAGCAGGCCAACCGGAATAGGGACGTCTGCAACTCAGAGAAACAGCGTGTTCTCCTATCTGCACCGCCTGGTTCGCGTTTTCGATTCGAATCTTCGGCACATACTTGAGTTTCGGATCGCTCTCGACAATGGGATCCGGGATGTTGGCAGCCGGCAATTTTACAATATTGCTGTATTTATGTGAAAGTTCCTTAAAAATCAATCCGGGTAGAAGGTCCGCGACGCCTGCTTTCGTTCCGGTAAACCGGATTTCCCACACCGCTTCAAACAGAGGCTCTTTTCTCAGTCTTACTGGAATTCTGCTATGCATCAGGACCTCCTTTCATAGTCCGTATTGACCAACTCCTCACGGAGTTGTTCCGGTGTAATCTGCAAAGGCGAAACCCTGGCCTCGGATAACGCGTCAATGAATTCGGCCCTTGATAAACCTGCGATTTCTGCCCCCTTGTTCTGTGAGATCTTCCCCAGTTCGTACCATTTGATGGCTGCTGCAATGCGCATCTGCCGGGTAAACTCTCTGGGGTCCGCATGGAGAGCGGAAAACACGGTTTCGGGGACTTCCATTGTCAGGGTTGTCATAGCATACACCTCCTTTTCATACCGGGTGCATAAGTTTAAAGGATTATTTCCATCATGCTTTCCAGTGCTCCACCCCTAACTGCAAAGCCGAGAGATGGTTCCGGTACGGCTGCCAGTGGGGAAGGTTCGCCGTTGTCTCCCGCAAATACGAGAGGATGGGACCCAGGCGAGTCGTCCGAATATTCCAGAAATCCGTGGCATCCACCAGGTGCTTGACGGCCCGATCCATGTTCGCGCCCGCCTGAAGCAGGCTCAATGCGTGGTAGATGTGCTTGAGCGGTGCATAACGCCAGAGTGTCCTGTCCGAAGCCGGTACATCGTCGAAGCGAAGGGCATCGGGCCGGGGAAGTTCTTCAGGCAGCTTTGTGCGGGTGTCATTGGCCTTTGTGGGACCCAGAAGAATCTCGTAATCGGAAAGACCGTAAGCCCGACCAATATCCATGAAAGCGCCGATCTTGAAGACTCCCTGGGCCTCCTGCTCCAAACCTTTCAGAAGAAACTTTTCCTCCGGGCTGAATTCCCGCCAGAACTGGTAGCCATCCGTTGGACCGGTCTTCTTGATGGCCCTCACCATGGCAGGGGGGACCAGAAAATCGGTGGCGGTCCGTTTGGCGTTTTCCATGAATGCCCGAAGGGCCGACCGTCCCCGTTTTGCATTGGGGGTTTTCAGTTCTGCTTCAAGGTCCATCCCGTCAATAGCGGCATACCCGGTCACCACCTCAGCCGCCGCGGCCTGGGCTGCCAGAAGATAGTCCGTATCCGTATAACCGCAACGGGCAAGCCCCCCCTCGATCCGGCTTTCCCGCATGCGGGTGATCACCTCTTTCACCCGCCGGTTCACCTGGGGGGTGATGAAATCAGTGAAGCCTGTCTTGTCGCCTGTACGCTTTCGAAGGACCATGTTGTAGGTGGCCTGGACATAATTGCCGGTTCGGGTGCCGAGTCCGGCCGTTTCCGTGGCCACACTCCAGACCTGTTTCACCTGTAACCCCGCAGCCCACATGATCAGTGCCAGGTCTTCCCAAACATCGGTGGACTTGTGAGTGAACATAAGAATTTGCATCCCGTTATCCGGCATGTTTTTGGCCAGTCGTCTGTAGCATTCGGCCATGGCCAGACGAAACGGTGCATCGCTTCCTTTGACCGCCTTTGAACGCATAGAATCTGTGTATCGGTCAGGGAAAACAGCCTTGAGGTGTGGAACATACCAGGCGAGGAAAAATTCAGATAGCTCCTCGTAGTTGACAGCATCCGCGTAGGGAGGATCAGTTATCCAGATATATGATTTTTCAGAAATGCTGCGAGCATCATTTGCTTGAACAAGAGATTTCCCTTTGAAAACCTTTTTTTGGTGCTGTGGCAAAATATGATTTTTCAAGTAGGACCAGCCACGGCAGGTAATGTTAGATACAGTATTTAGCGCCTGATTATAAAAAGTATTAATTCCGCCACCAATACCTCCACCGTCTGTAGGTTTCCATAGGCAAAGCCTCGAATTATTGTTTAGAGCCCTCCCCAAAGCAATACAAAATGCAGGAGTAAGGTCTCCACCCAGGTTTCCAAAAAGTCGCGAGTAGTTTCCCATGAATAACAACTGCCGGGGCATGAATAAATGGTGCCAGTATGTCCAGCCTCTCGTGCGTATGGGCTCATTGGTCTTCTCGCCCGGTTCAATCCGCCAGTTCGGAATCCAGCCAGCCGCCTGCCAATTGTCGAACACTTCCAGTAGCATTTCCCGAACCTTTTGCTCCGTATCCAGATCATGACTCAGAGGCTCCCTGTAAACAAGATCGCCCCTGCGCGTGCGACCTTTTTTGTCCACCCAGTCGGGTTTTCGCCAGCGGATACAATAGAGTCGTTCCTGAAGCACATCTCCTGAGCGAGGTTCAAAATCCGTCTTTTCCCACTGCCTCAGTCCGCCGGCGTTTTCAATAACCTGATTGTAAGGGATGGTGGATTGCATTTTTTCCCAGAGC
>JBBSAR010000265.1:0-6176 GCA_038252125.1 Desulfatiglandales bacterium | reverse complement strand
GGCATGCTCGATACCGCCGATATACTGATCTACCGGCATCCAGTAATCGACCCTCTCGGGATCCAAGGGACCTTCGGTATAATCTGGACAGGTATAGCGATCGAAATACCAGGAAGACTCAACGAATGTATCCATGGTGTCCGTTTCCCGTCTGGCCTTTCCCTGGCATTTGGGGCAGGTCGCTTCATAAAAACGGGGTTCAAAGGGAAGCGGTGAGCCTCCATTGGGTCTCATATCCAGATCCAACGGCAAGATTACGGGAAGATCTTTTTTCGGAACAGGAACCGTACCGCACCTGTCGCAATAAAGGATAGGAATAGGCGCTCCCCAATATCGCTGCCGGGAGATGCCCCAATCCCTGATCCGATAGTTAACAGTCTTTTGCCCCATCCCTTTCGATTCGAGATAATCCGCGATGCTATCCTGGGCGGCCAGGTTGGCCTGCCCGTCAAAAGGACCGGAGTTGACGAGTATCCCTTCGTCCACAAACGCTTCCATCATGGAGTCCTCTTGAATGATTCGATCGGGTGGAGTAATCACCACCCTGAGCTTCAGGCCGTATTTCTTTGCAAATTCAAAATCCCGCTGGTCGTGGGTTGGAACAGCCATGATGGCGCCTGTTCCATAATGATAGAGCACGAAATTGGCCACATAAATGGGGATTTCTTCTCCTGTCAGGGGATTTATGCAATATCTTCCCGTAAAGACGCCCTCTTTGGCGGTGAGATCCGCCGTACGGACAAAATGTTCCATCTTCATGGTACGTTCGATGAAAGAAAGGACTTCCTTTTCCTGCGGAAGACCGACGATCATCTCTCGAACCAGTGGATGCTCCGGGGCAAAACAAAGGAAGGTGGCGCCGAAAACGGTGTCCTGGCGCGTGGTAAAAACTTCTATGACCGTATCAGAACCTGCGAGAGGAAAGCGTATTACAGCGCCGTGGCTCTTCCCGATCCAGTTTCTCTGCATGGTCAGAACTCTTTCCGGCCAGCCGGGAAGTTTGTCGCAGGACTCGAGAATTTCCTCCGCATAATCGGTTATTTTGAGGAACCAGCTATCCATTTCCTTGATACTGACTTCATCATTGGTATGGCGCCAGCAGCAACCGTCCTCCACCTGTTCATTGGCCAATACGGTCTGGCACTTTTCGCACCAGTTTACCTGGGTTTTCTTTCTGTAGGCCAAACCGCTCTCGTACATTTTGAGAAAGACGAGTTGCTCCCATCTATAATAATCAGGATGACAAGTATAAATTTCCCGATCCCAGTCGTAGCTGAAACCCATTCGCTTCAGTTGGGACTTCATGGTCCTTATATTGTCATAGGTCCAGGTCGCGGGATGTGTGTTGTTCTCAATGGCGGCATTCTCAGCCGGCATTCCAAAAGCGTCCCATCCCATGGGGTGAAGTACATTTTTTCCGCACATCCGTTTATACCGGGCAACCACGTCACCGATGGTATAGTTGCGAACATGGCCCATGTGGATTTTTCCCGAGGGATAGGGAAACATCTCCAAAAGATAATATTTTTCTTTGGAAGTATCTTTCAATACTTTGAAAATATTATTCTTATCCCAATATTCTTGCCATTTCGGCTCAATTTCATGAGGGTTGTATTTCATACCTTGTTTTTCCGTAACCTAATACTGGTTCTTTCACAATCTGATCGAATCGATCCGATTATCTATTCCCGATAATGGACGCATAGATGTTGTCTAATACACCATTTACATACTTGCCCGACTCTTCGGCGCCGTACTTTTTTCCGATCTCCACTGCCTCATCCAGGGATACTTTGGGGGGGATATCTTCCATATAAAGCATCTCATACGTGGCCAGCCTGAGGATAGTTTTGTCCACTACCGCCATTCTTTCCATTCGCCAGTTCTTTGATGCCTTCGCGATAAGTCTGTCCAACACCTTCGTCTCAAGACAAACGCCCAACACCAGATGCTTGGCAAAGGCCCTGGCAGGTTCTATTGCATCGAAATTGTCGCAAATCAGCTCAAACGCCTCCTCAGGATCGCCGGGATTGAATTCCAGATGAAAAAGCACCTGCACGGCCAATTCGCGGGCACGCCTTCTGTCGCCCATTTCTAATCGCTGTCTCAGGGAGCGGGAGGTCCAATGGCTTTGAAAAGATTCGCCATTTCAATGGCTGCCATGGCTGCTTCCCATCCCTTGTTCCCTGCTTTGGAACCGGCCCTTTCAATGGCCTGCTCCAGGTTATCCGTGGTGAGTACGCCGAAGGTCACAGGCACATTGCTATCCAGTGCAACCGCGGCAATTCCTTTGGAGACTTCCGCCGCCACATAGTCGAAATGGGGTGTGGCGCCTCGGATGACTGCTCCAAGACAGATTACCGCGTCATACTCTCCGCCGCTTTGAAGCAGTTTTTTTGCGGCAAGAGGAATCTCAAAGGCGCCGGGAACCCGTACTACGACGATCCGGTCGTCGGAACACCCATGCCTTATCAAGGCATCCATGGCCCCATCAAGAAGCCTGCCGCCTATGAAGTCGTTGAAGCGGCCGACGATAATTGCAAACCTCAATCCCTCCGCTGAAAGTTTCCCTTCCACTACAGTGGGCATATTGCTCTCCTTTCTAACTCGAAGCCATTTTCAGAAGATGACCAAGCTTCTGGCATTTTGTTGAAAGATATCTTATATTCTCCGGCCTTGGATTACATTCGATGGGGATTCGTCCTGTCACGGTGAGGTCGTATCCTTCAAGACCTTTGATCTTTTTCGGGTTGTTGGTAATCAACCTCATTTTCTTGACCCCAAGGGCCACCAATATCTGGGCGCCCACGCCATAATCCCTTAAGTCCGGGGCGAACCCCAACTCCTCGTTGGCTTCCACCGTATCGAACCCCTTGTCCTGGAGTGCATAGGCCTTCAATTTGTTGGCCAAGCCGATGCCCCTTCCCTCCTGCTGCAGATAAAGGATTATCCCCAAACCTTCATCCTGCACCATCCTCATGGCCATGGCAAGCTGCTCGCCACAGTCACAGCGGTAAGAAGAAAAAACATCTCCGGTTAAGCAGCCGGAATGGACCCGAACCATAATCTCCTTTTCGGGATCGATCTCTCCCTTTACCAGGGCCAGATGTTCATAGTCATCGATATCATTCACGAAGGCGATGGCCTTGAATTCTCCATACGGCGTCGGGAGAATCGTCTCGGCGGCAGAATGTACGAAGGATTCCGTTCTCATTCTGTAGGATATGAGATCGGCGATGGAGGCAATCTTCAGATCGTGCTCTTCCGCAAATTTTTCCAGATCCGGAAGGCGGGCCATGCAGCCGTCATCCCGCATAATCTCGCAGATCACGCCCGCAGGCTTGAACCCAGCCAATCGGGCCAGATCAACGGAGCCTTCCGTCTGTCCTGTTCTGAAAAGGACGCCTCCCCTTCTTGCCCGCAAGGGGAAAATATGTCCCGGTTGAACCAGGTCCTCGGGTTTTGCATCGTCCGCGATGGCTGTCAGAATCGTGTGCGCCCTGTCCGCCGCCGAAATGCCTGTACTTACCCCATGAGCGGCTTCGATGGACACGGTGAAAGCCGTTTGAAAGGAAGACCGATTGTCGGTAACCATCTGGGCCAGTTTCAGTTTTTCAACCAGGGACGGTTCCAGGGCAAGACATATGAGACCCCGCCCATATTTGGCCATAAAGTTAATCGCTTCAGGCGTCACCATCTCCGCTGCGATAGTCAAATCGCCCTCATTCTCCCTGTCTTCATCATCGACAAGGATAATCATCTTTCCTTTTCTCATATCTTCTATAACATCATGTATCGCTGCAATAGGCATATTATTTACCAAATCCGTGCGTTAGGAGGGTCTCCATATCAATTCCGGAAGACTTGCTTTCCGCTTGATGCGATCCCCTGTCGGTTAAAAATTTTTCCACATATTTTCCAATAAGATCCGTTTCAATATTCACCTGATCCCCTCTATTCTTAGTCAGAAGGGTCGTTGCCTTTCCTGTTTCGGGAATGATGTTTACCTCAAAAAACTTTTTTCCACAAGCATTAATCGTGAGGCTGATGCCGTCTACCGTGATGGACCCTTTTTCGATGGTATAACGGGACAGCGTTTCAGGTATCCCGATTCTGAAAAACCATGACCCATGCCGCGATTCCTTTTCCACAACAATGCCGATTCCGTCCACATGCCCGGATACCAGATGGCCTCCCAGACGATCGGAAAGACGCAGTGCCCGTTCAAGATTTACTTGTGTACCCGGTTGTAATGAACCAAGCGTGGTTCTGGAAACGGATTCCGCCGAGACATCCATGCTCAGCGAGCCATGACTTACCTCCGTTACGGTAAGACAAACCCCGTTGACGGCAACGCTGTCTCCAATGGCGCATCCGTCAATCCCTGCCGGAAGCAAAACCGTCAAACGCATATCCCCACCAGCGCGCCGTGCATTCTTTATTTTCCCAATACCCTCAATGAGACCGGTGAACATCTGCATGCATCCTCTTTTTTTTAGGTTGGTGATATCCTGGAGATAGCCATGTCAATCAAGACCTTCAGGCAATCCCGTTCTTCTACGCGCTCAAAAGCGGCAAGGGCGTCTTCCATGAAATAGGTTCCCGACAGGAGGCGCTCCAGAGGCATTTTCGGATAGGTCCCGAGCATCTCAAGTCCCGCGTCAAAAGATCCGCATCGTGATCCCAAAAGGGTGATTTCATTCACGACAAGCGGCGTAAGATCGATAGCATCCACCGCTGCCAGGGTGGATTTCAGGACGATGGTTCCTCGGGGCCGGCAAAGGGAAAAGGCATTTTCCAGACCCTTCCATGAACCGGTCGCTTCCACAACAATGTCCGCGTCCCCTGCCTTGAGATTTCCGGGCCCTTTTTCCGTCTTTATGCGGCGCCACTTTCCTTTTGCCAGTTTTTCCGAATGGCGCCCGACAAGCGTCACATCCCGGCAGACGGTTGAAAGAACCCAGGCGCAAAGGATTCCCAGTCGGCCATCCCCCAGAACCACGACCTTCTCGGAGCCCTCCAGGCTGATCTGCTCTAAAATCTCGCACGCAGCCGAGAGCGGTTCCAGAAAAACGGCGCGATCGTCTTCCAGGAAATCGGGAATTTTTCGGAGATTTTTAACAGGCAGGATGCAGTAATCGGCCATGCACCCATTCAGACCGTAGATGCCGAGGACCCTTCGGTCAACACAGTGACGTTCCATATGGTCCATACAGAAGGAACATTTTCCGCAACCGACATTGATTTCTCCGACCACGCGTTTTCCGTTCCAAACCGGTTCGTCGCACTGCTCTACAATCCCGCAAAATTCGTGGCCTAAAATCCCTTTATACCCTTTATACCCTTTTATGATTTCCAGATCGGTTCCGCATATGCCGGCTCTTTTCACCCGGATCAGCGCCCAACCGGCCGGGGGTTCCGGAACGGGAATTCCTGATTTCAGTCGCAGTTGTCCGTCGAATATTACCGCGCGCATTTTAAGGGATGTCCGATAACCCGGTTCCTTCCTGCCTTCTTGGCTTCATATAAATATTGGTCGGCAAGGCCGATAATTTCTTCATAAGAGATCTGATTATTTTTCAATTTCGCAGGAAGCCCTGTCACTCCAAAACTGGCAGTGATTGAAATTATTCGTTTTTCGTGCGGCACACTCATTTCGGAGACTTTCAAACGCAATCTTTCCGCAAGCAGCATGGCGCTTTCAAAATCCGTTTCCGGAAAAACCAGCAGAAACTCCTCCCCGCCATAGCGGGCGATCCAGTCTAACTCTTCCCTGATGTCATTTTTCAGACAGGCGACGAATCTTTTGAGTATTTCATCCCCCGCCTGGTGACCACAGGTATCGTTGACATTCTTGAAATGATCGATATCACCTATCATCAAAGAAAGGGGCCGTCCATATCGCAGACACCGCTTGAGCTCTATCGGCAGCGTTTCGTCCATGTAGGCTCTGTTAAAACAACCTGTCAGGACATCTGTAATCGACAAAATGCGAATTTCCTCATTGGCCTTTTTCAGATATTCTTCCAGTTCAAGAATGCGCCTGGCCGTTTTCAGACGCGCCATGAGTTCTTCGCGATTGAACGGCTTTGTCAGATAATCATCCGCCCCTGCCCTCAGACCCGCAACAATCTCTTCCTTGGAAGATTTGGCGGTCAACAAAAAAATAAAAACAT
>JBBSAR010000264.1:0-6202 GCA_038252125.1 Desulfatiglandales bacterium | reverse complement strand
GGATTATCGTGATCTGTTGTGGGATTATTACCAGAGAGCGCTCAAGGAGCGGGGAGGGCATGAGCCCCATCTTCTCGGGGAGGTTTTTTCCTTCCATCAGCGGTTCCTGGAAACAGGGGATATGCGGGTTTGCCGTTAAGTAAATATCTATGACACCTTCTTCCATTCCACTT
The DNA here is from genome assembly GCA_038252125.1 of Desulfatiglandales bacterium. Lineage (GTDB taxonomy): Bacteria > Desulfobacterota > DSM-4660 > Desulfatiglandales > Desulfatiglandaceae > DUZB01. The sequence continues at coordinate 6,029 of JBBSAR010000264.1, read as the reverse complement.
ATAGCACGGGCTTGTGAATACGGCGACAGTCTCGCCTTGTCGGCGCCGGAAGGGGCGTTCAGCTACAGGGAGCTTCTTGAGACATCCGGTCGCGTTGCTTCGGGCCTGTTGAGAAATGAAAACGATCTGAACGGCCAACGGGTAGCCTATCTTATCCCGAGAGGGTTCATTCATGTCGCGGTCCAATGGGGGATCTGGCGCGCCGGGGGCATCGCAGTTCCCCTGTGCGACGTTTATCCGCCTGCTGAGCTGGAATATGTTATTCGGGATTCAGGTGCGTCAAAAGTGGTGGTCCATCCCGAGTATCTTTCTCGGATACAACCCATTCATTTGGAGTCAGAGATCCAGGTCATTTCGACGGAAAAGGTTGCAGGTGCGGAATCCGGCCCCTTGCCCCAAGTGGATGCCGACAGGGGCGCCCTGATTGTGTATACGAGTGGGACGACCGGGCGCCCGAAGGGGGTTGTGAGTACACATTTCAATATAGCATCCCAGATAAAAACGCTGGTGGAGGCATGGGAATGGTCGAATCAGGACCATATCCTGCTTGTTCTCCCTCTCCATCACATCCATGGAATCATCAATGTCCTATCCTGTGCGCTGTGGTCCGGCGCAAGGTGCACCATCTTTTCCGGTTTCGATGCGGGGAAGGTATGGCGGGAATTCATGGAAAGCGATCTTAGCCTTTTTATGGCCGTACCAACAATCTATGTGAAACTCATATCCTTTTGGGAGGCAGCCGATCCGGAGGAAAAGGCTCGCATGCAACGGGCTTGTGCAAAATTCCGGCTTATGGTGTCGGGATCGGCGGCACTTCCCGCATCGGTTTTTGAACGGTGGCGGGAGATTTCCGGACACAGCATGCTGGAACGTTACGGAATGACCGAGATCGGTATGGCCCTTTCAAATCCATACCATGGGGAACGGCGGCGCGGTTCTGTCGGCGTGCCGCTCCCCGGTGTGGGGGTGCGGATTGTGAACGAGCAGGGAATCAGGGTTCCTGATGGGACTTCGGGAGAGTTACAGGTAAAAGGGCCTTCGGTGTTTCTTGAGTATTGGCAACGACCCTCGGAAACCGAGCGGAGTTTCCAAGAGGAATGGTTCCGCAGCGGAGATGTGGGGATTGTTGAAGCCGGATATTATCGCATCATGGGTCGCATGAGTACCGATATTATCAAGACGGGTGGTTATAAAGTCTCCGGACTGGAGATCGAAGAAATCCTGCGGGGTCATCCCCATATCGCGGATTGCGCGGTGTTTGGCATGGATGACCCGGAATGGGGAGAGCGCGTGTGCGCAGCGATTGTATTGCGGGAGAATGTTGTCATCTCCATGGAGCAGCTTCGCGCCTGGGCGAAGGAGCGAATGGCGCCGTATAAGATTCCTTCCCGCGTGCTCTTTGTGGATGATCTTCCTCGAAACGCTCTCGGAAAGGTTGTTAAACCTGATATCAAGATCCTGTTTCGTAATAATGGATGAGAGTTACAGTGTCTCAGATCGAAATCGGGATCGAAATTGAGGCATCCGTGCACTTGCTCTTCGATGCCGATAGGGATTTGGATAAAAGCAAAAACCGGCAATCGGAAACGTTTCGCCGGCCTCTGGTTTTTACTTGACACATCGTTTCGCTATTTTCTACACTTTGTTGCCATAAAGTTCCCTTATGGTTTATTTGCCTGTTTTTTATGAGGAGGATGAGGAATGTCTGAAAAGAAATCTTTTCTTGATGGAAAGAAAATTCTTGCTGTTGACGATGAACAAGACGTTTTGGAAACCATTGTGGATGCACTCGAGACTGCTCATGTTGACAAGGCTTCCAATTTTAAGACTGCTGAAAAAAAAATAGCTGAAAACAGGTATGACCTGGCCATTCTCGACATCATGGGGGTCGATGGGCTGACATTGTTGGAGCAAACGGTAAACAAGGGAATCCCTACCGTCATGTTGACTGCCCATGCAATGAATGTGGAAACGCTTATGACCTCTATCAAAAAGGGCGCCATCTCTTTCCTGCCGAAAGAAAAACTTGCTGATCTCGATATCATTCTTGAAGATATGCTTAAAGCCATGCATAACGGGGAACCCACTTGGAAAATCCTTTTCGATGAACTGGAAGGGTTTTTTAACGAAAAATTCGGTCCCGGCTGGAAAGAAAAAGACAAAGACTTCTGGCTGGAGTTTCAGAAGCGATCCTACGTGAGCAAAGGCATACAGAGCAGACTCATGCACGATGAGAAGGTCCTGTCGCATGGCATATGAACGGGGAAGACCCGTCATTGCCGATTTTGCGGGGAAGCGGCGTTTGCGGGCATCGGCCTTTTTATTCCAAAAGAAACATCCTGAAAATCCTTGACAAAAAACAGATTCTCTGTTTAAATCTATCAGTTATTTGTCAATTTCCATTCTCACCAAAAATTTAAGGCTTTACTGGAATTAAGTATGAATCTTCCCTGCGATTGTGTAATTAGAACTAACAAGAAACCTTTCTTTTTCAGCGAAACATGGAATCTGCCTTTCGGATCATGGGAATTCGGAGCCTGTTTGCCGGAGTGTTTCCCGTGAGCCGTAGGGGCCTTTTAGCGGTATAAACCTTTAAAAAGTTGTATTGGTTCGGGTTGAAATCATCTTGTTAACTTTTGGCTGAGAAAGGAGTGGTTATGGGTATGAGAAAAATATTTTTTTCCGCGGTGTTATGTCTTTTTGCTGTCTTTATGGTTTATGGTTTTGCGTCGGCGGCAGAGGCACCTTCCCTGAATCAGTGGAAACCGGCATTCGATCCATCCGGAGCAAAGTACAAATGCGTTGTTTCAAACGTCTCCCACCCTGTTATCAAAGGTGTTTTTGCAGGGTTTGCCATTCGGGATGAGTTATGGAAACGCACGAACGGTCAGATCTATTTTGACTACAAACCTTTTTCCATGCTCGGTGGAGAAGTGGAAGTGCTCAATCAGTTGCAGATGGGCGCCATTCAGGGAATGGCCTGCAGCTCCGTTGCATCCACCAACCTCGGGCCCAGATTCGGCTTGATTAATCTCCCTTTCCTCGTGGATTCCTTTGATAAACTGGATAAATTCATCAACAGTGGAAAGCTCTTTACTCATTATATGAGGGCCATGGAGCACCAGGGGATCATTGGTCTGGACATTACCGGTTACGGTAACTACGGCTGGGCTACAACGGTTCCCGTGAAAAATATTGAGGACGCCAAAGAGGTCAAATTCCGCATTGCGGAAGCGGCCGTAAACAAGCTGACTTACAAGGCGTGGGGTTTCAATCCGGTGGTTATGCCGTGGCCGGATGTGCCCATTGCCCTCAAGCAGGGAGTGATCACCGGCCTGGATCACACCCCCATGGTATGTTATATCACCAAGAAATTTGAGGTAGCCAAAAATTTTACCAGGGTCAATTACGCACAGGGCCTGTTCATCTGGATATTCAATAAGGCCTGGTTTGACAGTCTGCCGGACAGCCTTCAGAAGATCTTCGTGGAAGTGGTGCACGATGTGTGTGCCCAGATCCGGCAGGAGACTGTGAAACAAGAAGCATGGGCCTTAGAAGAAGCCAAGGCGAAAGCAGGCGTTACATTCTTCGATCTGTCTGAGGAAGATCACAATACCCTTAAGAAAGAAGGCAATTCCGTCTATAAAGATTTTGCCGCCGATATTAACCAGCTCTATCCGAGTGATACCTACCGGCCGAAAGATTTCCTGAAGGAAGTGCAGGATTATTTGGGTTACAAACCGTAAATGATTGGTAAAGCGGAGGGTGACAGGTACTTCACTTCACTCTCCGCTTTTTTTCTCTGGGGCTATATTCCATGGTGAAATTGTTCAGGTTTATTGATAAGATCCTCTCCTTTGTTGAGGATTGGGTGCTTTTTATTTCCACGTTCGCGGCCCTGCTTGCCCTTTTTGTGAACGTTGTTTTGAGATACGGTTTCAACTATTCCCTGGCCTGGTCGGAAGAGCTGGTAAGGGAGGTGATTATTCTCACAACGTTCATCGGGTGCAGTGCTGCAATCAAGGCGCGCTCCATGATCAAGATCGACGCGCTGGTTCAAATAGTTCCCCGCTTGAAGAGTCCCCTTACTTTCTTCAGTAATGCCGTCACGCTGATATTTGCCGGCATGATGATGTATTACGGCTGGCTGATGACGGCCCTTCAGGTTACGACCCACCAGAAAACCATCATACTTGAGATCCCTCTGGCCTATCTTTATGCGCTTCTGCCAATCATGGGAATCATGATGTTTATTAGAACCTGCATGGTTTTGTACGAGGATATTCAGGCCCTCGGAAATAAACCGGCAGTTGCCTGAGTTCTTCATTTCAGGGTCGTCATTGTGAGAAGCTGATTCACCTTCCAAATTTGCGGAGACGATTTTATTATGGAAGTAGGCCATTTTGTTATATTGGGCATCTTGTTGGGCTGCATGGCAACGCTCGTGCCCGTGTTTATGTGTCTTTTTTTTACAGCGGTCCTCGGTTTCATCTTCTTTACGGATCTCCCGTTACTTCTCCTGGCTCAGACCCTCTTTCGAAGTATGGACAATTTTGCCCTGGTGGTTGTCCTCTACTTCATCCTTTGCGGAAACATCATGACAGCCGGTTCCATTGTGGACAAACTCATCAAAGTAGCCAATGTTCTGGTAAGCTGGCTTCCCGGTGGTCTTGGCATGGCAGGTGTTTTAGGGTGCGGGCTTTTCGGCGCCATTTCCGGATCTACCGTGGCAACCGTGGTGGCTCTGGGTGGATTCATGATCCCCGCGTTAATTGAGAATGGATACCGCGAAAAGTACACCATCGGTGTCATGACCACGTCTCCCAACCTCGGTGTCATTATCCCGCCCAGCATCGGGATGATTTTGTACAGCATGATCAGCAATGTTTCTCTGGAAGGCCTTTTCCTTACCGGGTTCTTGCCGGGAATCATGATTATGTTCGGTGTATGCGTGTACACCTATGTTATTCACAGGAAAAGAACCGATTTTGTCAGGATGCCGGTTCCTTCGTTAATAGAAGTCCTGAAAACTTTGAAAGAGGGGTTCTGGTCCCTGATGCTCATCGTCATCATTTTTGGCGGTATTTTTTCGGGCGCTTTTACAGCCAATGAAGCCGCCGTGGTGGCCTGTGTATACGCTTTTTTTGTGGAGCTTTTTATCCATCACTCTATCAAGCTTGGAGATGTCAAGAAGATTACCATCAACTCAGCCGTGACATCAGCGACTTTGCTCATCATTGTATCGGGCGCTACCTGCTTTGGCCGATACCTTACCTTGGCGAACATACCGAACAAGATTACCGAAGCCGTCATGTCCAATATCCATTCTCCCGTTGTCTTTCTCCTTGTTATTAATCTCCTTCTCATTTTTGTCGGGATGTTTATGGACATCATCTCCGCCACCCTGATTCTGGGACCGGTAATCCTCCCCATGTTGAGCGGATTTCACATAGACCCTCTGCATTTCGGTTTGATTATGACGGTCAATCTGGCTATTGCTTACTGTACGCCGCCCATGGGGGTGAGTCTGTATATCACCGGGGCTATGGCAAATAAAGATCTGCTGTATGTGAGCCGTGCCGTTATACCATTTTTGATTATTCAATACGCCGTTCTTTTCATTTTCACCTACGCGCCGAATCTTACCCTGTGGCTGCCAAGGTTGTTTGGATTCGCGGGGCAATAAATTGTTTTACTGAACCGCTACTGCAACAAGTCCGAAATTAAATGGAGGGTGATATTTAAATGAATTACGCAAATTACGCCAAAATCCATGCACGTCACTTGCCCGACAAGATCTGCCTGATCGAACGGACCCCGGCCCTGAAACAAAGGAGAACGCTGACCTGGAAAGCGTTTAATGATCAGATCAACAGGGCGGCCAACTATCTTTCAAAAGAGTTGGGGGTCAGGGATGGCGATTATGTGATGCATCTGCAGAATAACAGCCTTGAATGGCTGATAACCTACTATGCCATCATAAAGCTGGGAGCCGTGGTTGTGCCCCTGAATTTCAGGTTCATGGGATC